>NZ_DASXVH010000051.1:0-21243 GCF_036504375.1 Novimethylophilus sp. | reverse complement strand
CATGGTCCAGTTCAAGCGCCTTACCGGACTTCCCAGTTGCAGGTTCATCATGAATTTGAGTGCGCGATCCATCACGCCCAGTTGCGCCGCCTGGGGAACGGGTCCATGCCATTCGTGCCAGGACATGCCAACATCTAATGCCAGCGACCAGTCCGCCTGGCTGGCGATACAGCCTGCATCCGCGAAAAGCGTGCCTTCGCGCTGATCCAGCAAAACAAAGTCACCCTGAACCTGGCGCCCGACATATTCGAACGGATCCATCTCCATCGAAGCGCGGTCGCCGAAAGTGAAGGTATCCTTGATGCCCAGCGGCCGGTTTTCCCAGGTCCAGCGATTGCCGTCCTTCGCCAGCGTGAACTGGTCGGGGTAATCCCGCGACAGGGATTCCATGATCAGCTCCAGCACGTCCCATTGCGCGTCCATCATGTGCGGCAGAGCGGCGTAGCGTCCCGGATCCTTGGCCAGGGTGATCGCCTTGTCCCGGCATTCGGCGACATAGTGCTCGTCGACATCCAGCGGGAATTCGAATACCGAACCCGGATTGACGCTGACATGCGGCTCGATGTTGACCGAGTACATGTACTTGTCCTCCGGAAACGGAAAGGGAAAGCGGCGTATCGCTTCCGGAGAGTTACGATACGTATAGTCGTCGCGGAAAGTCTCTTTCTTGAATGCAAGTCCCATGATGTATCCCCTAAATATTCAGTAACATATGCGTGCATCGCGCACGGGAAACGCATGGCATGATCTTTCTGCCCGCAGCTTTTTCCGCATCGCTCAGGTAGTGATCGTGGTGGAAGATTTCGCCATCCAGTTCCAGCACGTCGAGCTCGCACCTGCCGCAGGCGCCGCCGCGGCAGAGCGATTCGGCATTGACCCCCGCCGTTTCCAGCGCCTCCAGCAGCGTGATGTCGCTCGGCACTTCGACTTCGATATTGGATTTGGCGAGCCGCACCTTGAATGCGTCGCCCGTCGGCGGCGCGGAAAACTGCTCGCTGTGGATGTGGTTCTCCGGCCAGCCCAGTTCCCTGGCCGTTTCCAGCACCGCCGTCACCATCGACGCCGGCCCGCAGACATAGACATGGCTGCCCAGCGGCTGCGCGCTCAGCAGCGCCCGGATGTCCAGCTTCCGGCCCAGGCTGTCGGCGTAAAAATGCGCCAGGTCGCCGCAGCGGGCCTTGAGCTGCCCACTGAACGCGCCATGCTCGGGCGAACGGAATGCGTAATGCAACTCATAGCTGTAACCGTTGCGCTGGATATCGTGCAACTGCGACATGAAAGGCGTGATGCCGATACCGCCGGCGATCAGGATATGTTTACGCCCCAGTTTCGACAGCGCAAACAGGTTCACCGGCAGCGTGATTTGCAGCGACGATCCTTCAACGACGTTGTCATGCATGAACACCGAACCGCCGCGCGAGCGTTCCTCCCGGCGCACGGAGATATGGTAGGCCTGAGTATCTTCAGGCGCCCCCATCATCGAATAGGCGTTGCGATGCGTGCGCCCGTTGATGTCCATCGCTACCACGACATGGCTGCCGCCGGAGAAGGTCGGAAAAGCCTGCCCGTCTTCCCGTACCAGGGTGAAATGCTTGATCATCGGCGTGACCTGCTCGATCGCGGCCACCCGGACATTGACCGTACTCATGGGTAAATCTCCTCGATTGCGGGAACATCGCCCGGGTTCTCGGCGTCGATCATCAGGCCCATATAAGCACCCAGATGCCTGGAAAAATGATCCCGGACAAAAAGCTTTCTGGCACAGTGGCGGCAGGACACGATGTTGGTCGTGACGTCCGGCATGGTCGCCTTGCAGTGCACGCAGTAGACCGGCCTGGCCAGGCTATGGCACAGCTCCATCATGACTTCGCTGTCCTGAACATCATGCAGCGAAGCCAGCTTGCAGACGGACCACATGAAACTTTCCGTGCCCGCGACATAAAATCGCGTTCCCATGCGGCAGTCCGACAGCATCCGGTAAAACGTGTAGAGCGCATCCATCTCGCTGTCGAATAGCCTGAAACCGTCGCCGACCACCCGGGCAAGGATGGCCGAATAATCGGTGTCCGGGTTGTTGCCGCGCACATAAAATACCGTTACCGGCTGCTGCGGATACATATGCTGAAACAACTGCAGCACCGCCATACCACCCGCGCCCCCGGCAACCACCACATGCGCCAAGGCCTTATCCCGCCAGGACAGCGCCTGGTAGACCGGCTTGCTTCTTATCCTGTAACCGCGTTCCATAATCTTTCTGGTCCTGTCGCCCCGTTTCTCGAATTGGTACCGGCTTACCTGGCGCCTTCCGGATGAGTACGCAGGCGCATCGGATCGTAGAACGGCGTGCGCGTCACCCTCGCCTTGCAGGTCTTGCTGCCGACCACTTCGACCATGGTGCCGATCTGCGAGAACTCCGGCTTGATGTGCACCATCGCAATCGACAGCATCAGGTAGCGGCTGAAGCTGGCGCTGGTCACCACGCCGATTTCCTTGCCGTCCCTGACCAGCTTGGCACCGGTCTCGACCGCCGTTGCGCTATCGCATACCAGACCGGCCTGCTTGACGCGCTCGCGGCCGCGCAGTTTGAGCACGGCCTCCTTGCCGATATAATCGCCCTGCTTGTCCAGATCGACGCCCCAGCCCATGTTGACTTCCCACGGCGTGGTATCGCCCTCCGGCATCTCGAACGGAAAGAACAGCAGCCCGGCTTCGACGCGGGTCAGATCCAGGGAGTTCCAGGAGGCGGCAATCGCGCCGAAAGGGGCACCAACCTCGAGTATCCTGTCCCACAGCAGTACCGCATCCCTGGCTGCGCAATACACTTCATAACCACGCTCGCCGGAGTAGCCGCCGCGAGCGACATAGGCATCGCAGCCGAACAGGGTGGTCTTTTGGTGCTTGAAATACGGTAGATCCGCCAGCTTGAAGCCGACATGCGGCGCCAGCACATCCAGCGATTTCGGTCCTTGCAACGATAGGATGTGCACATCCTGGTCGGATTCGATGCTGACGTTCCTGCCTTCTGCGAGCTTCTTGAGTTGCTGCGGCGTTTTGCCGCTGCCGTGCGATACCCGGAAATCATTCTTGCCGTCACGAATGATCATGATGTCGTCGCAGAGCGCGCCAGATTCGTCCAGCTCGGCCGCCAGCCTCGACGTGCCAGGAAGCATCTTGGTCACGTCGACTGCAACCAGGCGGTCAAGCACGCCTTCCGCATCGGTGCCGCTGACATTGATGATGTTCAACGCGGAAACATCATAGAGACCGGCGCGGGAACGAACCGCGACGACCTCGTCGTGCGGATCGCTGTGGTAGCTCCAGGGGATGGGCATGCCGTTCCAGGTGTCGCCATCCAGCTTGGACCCGAGCTCTCTGTGCCTGCCATTCAGTATCGAATTTCTCAACATTCTTCCAACTCCATGTGGCGGGGATTTAGGTTGGGTAAACGATATCGAAGACAGGGGAAGGCGGGAATTCTCTTGAGGGGGTACTACCAAAGAGGTACAAATCGCGGCGGCGATCCTTATAGTCAGGCAACCCGCGTGGAAATGACGGGGAGAGGGCGCCCGCACCCCGGCGGCGGGAGCGCGGCCGGGACAAGGAGCAAAGCTCCCCATCCCGCGATGGGTACGCTTATGATCAGACCGAATGCTGTGCCATGCTGCGGATTTCTGCGGTGGCCTTGGCGGTACGCTCAACCAGTTTGCGCACCTCGTCGGCGACCACCGCGAACCCCCTGCCGGCATCGCCGGCGCGCGCCGCCTCGATGGCGGCGTTCAAGGCCAGCAGATTGGTCTGCTGGGTAATTTCGCTGATGGCATCGGACACCTTGATGATCTTCTGCATGCTGGCTTCGGCAGCCGCCACTTCAGCTGCATGCAGCGCCTTCGCCTCGTGTTCGTGCGTGATGTCGCGGAACGCGCCGGCAGACTTCAACGGCCGGTTGGCTTCGTCGCGCAAGGTTGCCGCGCGTTCGCGGAACCAGACATAGCCGCGGTCCTTGGTCATCAATCGGTATTCGACACCATAGGGCGTGCGCCCGTTGTCATCGTCGACATGGCGGGCGAACTCGGCCAGCACCCGCTCCTTGTCTTCCGGGTGGATGGCGCGGTTCCAGCTGTCCCAGCCATCCGGAAATTCGGCTTCCGTGCTATAGCCCAACAGTGCCCGAAACTGCGGCGACCAGTAAATCTTGTTGCCTGGATGGTCGGGGTTGCCGTCGACGATGTGCAGCATCCAGATGCCTTCGGTGAGCGCCGACTTGGCGAGTTCATAGTCTTGCAGCCCATCCTTGAGCTCGGCAAATTGAGCACGCATCGCTTCGGTGCTTGCCACGTGCTCGGCAAGTTCGCGGCGCACGCACTCCAGCTCCGTGCGCAGGCTTTCGCACTCGCTGACAAAGGCACTTTCGGTGGCCTCCCGTTCGGCGTCGTACTGCTGCCGCAGAGCGGCCAACTCCTCGGCATGCCTGCCGCGCATCTGCTGCAGGTCGGCTGCCGCAGCCTGCAATGAGGGCCGCAGCGCCTGCTGCATCCAGCCGTCCATTTTCTCCAGCGCCGGGGCAGGATTGCCGGTGACGAGCAAACGTACCGCTTCAGCCGCATGCTGCAATTTGGATGTGTTGCAAAGTTTCCAGGCCATCGCTATCCCCTCTGTTCGTTCAAAGCGAGGGCATACGCTTGCGCTGCCCGCGGATGGTCTTTCCAGTTGCGATGTTGCGGCAGCGACAGGCATTTTGTCAGGTTGATCATTTCCACCACCACCTGTGCCGCCTCGGTCCCCTTCACGCGCATGCGGGCGAACGCCTGCGCGTCATCTTCCGTCGTCAGGATCGCATTGGCGATGGGCATGCCCGTTTCCAGCTGCACCTGCGCAATGCCCCGCGCCGATTCGTTGGCGACGATTTCAAAATGATAGGTTTCGCCGCGCACAATGGCTCCCAGCGCGATCAGGCCGTCGAAGCGCGAGGTTCTGGCCATTCTCGCCAATACCAGCGGCGATTCCAGCGCGCCGGGGACGGTCGCCAAGGTAATGTCGGCATCCCTGACCAGGAGCCGGTGCAGTTCCGCCAGACAGGCATCGAGCAAGCCGTCGCAGATGTCGGCATTGAAACGCGACTGCACGATGCCGATGCGCATGCCCTCGCCATTCAGGTTCTGTTCGATCTTTTTCATGCGTCCCCCTTCAAAACAGCTTTGAACCAGGGGACACGGGGAAAACCATTATGCATTTTGGTTCCCCCGTGCCCCGTGGTCGAATGCCTTTCCTCTTATGCCAACTGGTTGCGCAACTCTTCCTCGATTTCGAAAATATCCCCGACGATGCCGTATTTGGCGATGGTGAAAATCGACGCATTGGGATCGGTGTTGACGCCGACGATCGTCGGCACGTGCTTCATGCCGGCCATATGCTGGATGGAGCCGGAAATACCCATCGCCACATACAGCTTGCAGGAGCCGACCACCTTGCCGGATTGACCGACCTGGCGCGATTTCGGCAACCAGCCGGCATCCGCGATCGGCCGCGAACAGCACAGCGTGGCGCCGGCCATTTCCGCCAGTTCGCGGAACTGTTCCACATTGTTTTCTTCCGCGATGCCACGCCCGATCGACAGGATGAAGTCGACCGTGGTGATGTCGACATCATTGCCGCCGCCCTGTTCGACGAATTCCAGATTCTTGGTGCGCGACTGCCCGGCCGGCAGATCGAAGCTGCTGACCGCGGGCGACCCGGCTTCTTCCGCAGGCTTGAACGAGCCAGCGCGCAGCGCGAGGATGACGCAGTCCTTGCCGGGGAAATCCACTTCGACGTTAACTTTCTGGTTATAGCCAGCGCGCGTGGCGACCAGGTCCGCACCATCGTATTCGACCTTGAACACATCGGTGGCAAAACCGAACTTGCCCTTGGTCGCGAGCGTGGCAGCATAGCCCAATGAATCGACCGAGTGCGCCAGCAGCACGGCCGCCGGCTTTTTGCTGTCGATCAGCGCATTGACCGAGGCTTCAAACAGGTCCGCATCGAATTCCGCCGTGGGCGCCTTGACCGTCACCACTTCATCGACACCCGCAACGGATAGATTCTTGACGAAATTATCGGCCTGGCTGCCGATCACAGCCACCACCACCTTGTCATCGCCCTGACGCAGATTCTGAGCTGCCGTAACCAGCTCCAGCGAAACCGGGCGCAGTTCGTTGCGGCGATGTTCCGCAATTACCAAAATTGTTTTCATGCTTACTCTCCTTTGAACTCGCGGATAATTTCGATCAGCTTGGCTGCCTGTTCTGCCGGGGTGCCTTCGATCATTGCGGCACGGCCCTTTTCCGGCACGTACATGCGACGCACGCGCGACAGCGCGCTATCGACGCCCACTTCATCGGCGGAGAGGCCAACGTCGCCCAGCGACATTTCTTCAATCGGCTTGGCAGCGGCCTGTTTGATGCCGCGCAGCGATGCGTAGCGCGGCTTGTTGATGCCGAGTTGAATGGTCAGCACCGCCGGGCAGGCAATTTCCACCTCATGCAGGGTACCGCCTTCCAGTTCGCGGCGCACCACGGCAGAGGCGCCGCCCGGCGTGTACTTCAGGTCGGACACCACAGCGGCGTGCGGCCAGCCGAGGTAGCCTGCGGTGGAAATGCCGGTGGATCCATAGGCATAGTCGGACGACTGCACGCCGGCGAACACCATGTCCGGAGCTTCTTTTTTGATCACGGCGGCAAGGATGCGGCCGATGGCGACGGAGTCGGAACCTTCCATGGCATCGTCCCATACCCGGATGGCGCGATCCGCACCTTTGGCTAGGCATTTGCGCAGGCTTTCGTCCACACGGTCCGGGCCGATGGAAACCACCACCACCTCGACTTCCTGGTCACTGGCTTCCTTGATCTTCATCGCCTCTTCCAGCGAGAAATCGTCCCACTCGTTGAGGTCGTAGAGAAAGAAATCCTCATCCACGTCCTTGCCGTCGGCGCGGAACTCGAAATCGTCGTCCAGCGCCACCACCTGCTTTACTGCAACCAATATTTTCATGGCCATACTCTCCTAAGTTACTCCAATGACAACTGCCTCTTGTTGATGCCGGGTTCCCTGCACCAAGCGGTCAGAAAACCATTTAAAAACTGCAAACCTCACTGTCTGATCGGGGTCGTCGTGCAACTCCCATCTGTCCTTCTCATTCAACACCGGACTGCCGATCAGCAGCAGCCGATGCAGGTAATACGGATCCTCCAGCAACGGCCGCAAGGTGCTGCGTTTGGCGCGGCGGTTCAGGATCACGCCGCGCCGCACATCCGCTTCCGGGAACTGTGCCAGCCGCTGCAAAATCGCCTGCGGGGTACGCGGATGCGAGGCCACCCCGCTCAGCACATCGACTGCCGCATCCGCGGCCAGCTGCCGCAGCAGCCCGATCGTCGTGTTGGCCTGGTAGGCCACGGCAGCGCGTACCCAGGCATCCGCGTCCGCGGCCAGTTGGCCCAGCAAGGTCCGGGGACAGCCGGGATTGCGCGCGACCGCACGCCTGACATCCGCTTCGCCATCCTCTGCCAGCTGTTGCAGCAAGGCTTTCGGCGCCCGCGGGTTGCGCGCCAGCCACTGCCGCACCCAATGATCCGGGTCCCGCGCTAGGCGCGGCATGGCGGCCGGCGTCAAATCGTCCCGCGCCGCCACGGCACGCCTGACCGCGGCGACTTCATCCTTGGCCAGCGCCTTGATCAATGCGCCGGGCGCGGCCGGGTTGGCGGCGACACCGCGCCTTACCGCCGCATCCGCGTGACATGCCAGCCTGGCCAGCGTATGGACGTCTACTCGCTTGTCCCGCGCCAGATGCCTGAGTACGACCACTTCGCGTTCGTTGACCGCCTGCTCTATCACGCACAGCGGGCAGCCCGGATGGGCGATGACCGCGGCACGGATAAAGGCATTGCCTCTGCGGTAAACCTGTTCCAGCACATCCGCCGGCGTAGATGGATTTGCCGCCAGTTCGCCATCGAACAGCCCCGGCCTGCGCTGGGCCAGCATCCTGATCGCTCGTCCGCTCGCGACAGGATTGCCGCTCACCGCCTTCAGGTTTTTCACGTCGGTGCCGAACTCGGCAATCCCTTCCAGTACGCTTGCCGGCGCATGGGGATGCTGCGCAATCAGGCCGATCAGTGCCGTCTGCTTCTCCCCGCTATATAGGCTGGACAAGGCCTGGGTAGGGGTGCCCGGATTCTTGTCCAGGCGCACCTTCACGGCGGAGTCCGGCGTCCCGGCCAGCGCCTGCAAAACACCGGCCGGGGTATGTTCCCACCGGGCAAACATCAGGGCGTTCCTGCGCTCGCCAAACATTACCTGTTCCAGTTGCCGGCGCTGCTCCGCTGCCGCTGCGTCATATACGGCAGCGGCAGCGAATGGATCCCTGCTTTTCAGGGCCAATGCCACGAGCTCCCCGGCCTGTACAGGCACTGCCAAATCAGGCCTCCTCCGCGATTTCTTCCCATTCCTCGTATTCCACGCACTCATCGATCAGCTCGATCAGCTCGCGCACCACGAACTTGCCTTCATAGCCAGAGGTCTTGAGCGCATCCTCGAACATGGTGAGGTCCTTGGGGCAGGACACGACGAACACCTCGAGACCTTCGATGACGCCCGCTTCCTTCATGCGGTTGGCCGAAGGCTTCTCCAGACCGACCGGATCTGGAATCCAGATGCGGCCGCCGCCGGCGCCGCAGCAGAAGGAGTTATCCCGGTTGCGACCCATCTCGACCAGTTCGCAGCCCAGCATTTTCAATATCTCGCGCGGCGCGTCGTAGCCCTTGTTGTAGCGGCCCAGATGGCAAGGGTCATGGAAGGTCACGCGATAGTTCAGCTTCTTCTTGAGCTTGATCTTGCCGTCCTCGATCAACTGCTTGACCAGCGTGGTGTAATGCTGGATCTCGAAGCTGCCGCCGAAATCGGGGTATTCGTTGCGGATGGTGTTGAACGAATGCGGATCGGTGGTGACGATGGACTTGAAGTCGCAAGCCTCCAGCGTGCCGATGTTGGAGGTGGCCAGCAATTCGTACAGCCCCTCTTCGCCCACGCGGCGCACATCGTTGCCGGCGTTCATTTCGCCCTCGAACAAAAGGCCGAAATCCTGCTCCGCATGGTGCATCAGGCGGGCAAACGACTGCGTCACCTTCTGGTTGCGCGGGTCGAACGAGGCATAGTCGCCGACGAACCACACGATATCCACCGGCTCCTTGCGCGCATCCTTGATTTCGAATGGTAGCGCCTTGGTCCAGGCGGCCCGCTTGCGCTTGGAATCGCCGAAGGAGTTGCCGCTCTTGTGAATGGCGCCCAGCGTCTTCTGCAGAATAGGATCCATCTCGCCATCCTCCACCAGCTTGCGCCGCATTTGTACGATGATAGGGATATGCTCGATCGCCACCGGGCAGATCTCGACACAAGCCATGCAGGTACGGCATGACCACAGCGTTTCCATGAACACCTGCCCCACGTCCTTGCCGTGAATATCGAGTTCAGCCTGTTTCGGCACCGTGGCGGAAGACAAGCTCTTGTTGGCGAACTCGCGCAATGACAGGATCACGTCGCGCGGCGACAGCGGCGCGCCCACTGCATTGGCCGGACAGGCTTCGTGGCAGCGACCGCACTTGGTGCAGGCATCCAGGTGCAGCAGCTGCTTCCAGTTCAGATCGGTGATGTATTTGAAGCCGGCGCTCTGCTGTTCCTCGGGGACTTTCGGCAAGCGTTGGGCAGCCAGCGGATCCCTGAACATCAGCGAGGCCGCAGCGGTGAAGATATGCTTGATCTTGGTGACAGGGATCAGCGCCACGAACGTCAACGCCAGCAAGCCATGGAACCACCACAGGTTGGCACGCAATGTCCCGGCGCCTTCCGCACTGAGCCCGATGCCCTGCATGCCGTGCGCGATGACAGCACCTACCGGCGACCACATGCGGTAATCCCACACGCTGGGGCGGCCGGAGAGCCAGACCAGCCGTGTCGCTTCCAGGATGAAGCCGGTGACGGCGATCAGGATGAACGACCAGAGAAAGGCCCAGTCCTCGCGGCGATAGAAGCTGCGGTCGTAGTCCGGGTCGCCGGGCTGGCGATCGGGCCTGGTGTAGTCGAGCTTGGGCAGGCGCAGCCATTTGCGCCGGTACATCATGTACAGCAGGCCGCCTATCACGCCGATTCCGGCAATATCCAGCACCAGCGAGAACCACAGGTAGAAGCTGCCATACCAGAAATGCCAACCGAACAGTCTGGCGGTGATGTCATATTCCAGCGTAATGGTGGCGGTGCCTGCGAACAGCACCAGGAAGCCGAAGAAAATCAACCGGTGCGCCTTGCCCGCGGCCGGGTCGCGCCGTACCAGCGTGCGGTGGGTGAGCATGGTATTCACCATGTCGCCGAAGCGATGCAGCAGTTCGCCCCAGGAGCCGTCCGGCTGCCCGCGCCGGTACTTCCTGATCTGGGCATAAGTCCCATAAAGGAATACGAATATCGCCGCATAGCCGAAGGCATAGAACAGATAAATCGTCTGCGGCTGAAAACCCTCGAACAGGATTCTGGTAATTTCTCTCGCGTCGCTCATGGTTTCACCTAAATTTAGTCAGGTATTCAATTCCGCACAGCAACGCCGTTACGGGTTTTGGATCACGCCGCCTGCGCGGCAACCTCTTTGGCAGCCGCCTCTTTCATAACTCCGGCCATCAGTTCGTACGTTGCACTCCAGGCCTCGCGAACCTCGGCGGTAAAATGCTGGCGCAAACCCTGCGCCAGAGTCCAAAGCAGCGCCTCGCGCACAGTGTCGTACTGACTGTCTGCGACGCCGTAGGCAACATGCCGGCGGCCGCAGGAAACCAGGGTCGGGATCAGCTTATCAACTTGCGACAACCCCACGGTTACCATCGATATCATCACGCGCAAGCTGCGCCCCTGATGCTGCATGTCGGTTTTGAACAGTGCCCGCAGCGACGGGTCCAGCTCGAACAGCCGGCCGTAGAACAGCGTGGTGACGGTATCGCCCAGCGGCTCGGCCAGCGACCAGGTTTTCTGCACCAGTGAAATTTGATGTGGCGTCATTCTCTTATCCTTATGCTTCAGGATTGCCGCCGCGCATGACCGCGGCGGCTTCCCTCGCAAAGAGCCCTAGACCTTGTACTCGATCTTGAAAGTACCGCCCGGCATATGCGGGGCACCCCACACCGCCACTTCGCGCTTGTAGGGCAGCGGGTATTGCGGGTTGGCTTCCTCGATTTCGCGTGCCAGACGATGGCCGGTAAAGGTCGCGTCGGCGATCAGGCGCGGCGCTTCCGCGTCGCCGATCAGGTACACGTCCTTGATGCCGTTGGCCGCCCACTCGCCTTCGCGCGCCTTCAGTTCGCGGAACAGCGTGTCGTCGGAATGACGGCCGGTGACCAGGATCAGCGTATCGAACTCGATCCAGCGGTGCGTCTTGTTGGCATCGCGCGGCGCCACGCCCGGTCCCCGGTAGCTACGCTTGGAACCGTCGCCCCAGATGTTGTACACCTCGAGCCGGCCCTTCTCGATCTTCGAGCAGAAATGGTCGCCAATCTCCTCGACATGCAGTTCGTGCAAACGGCGCATCATGTTGGGGTATTCCAGCGTGAAATGCATGTAGTTGGCCAGATGCACGCCGGAGACGATGGTCACCTCGTGGCCGGCGCTGGCCAGCTTTTCGGCCAGGCTGGGCGCCATGAAGTAGGTATCCGCGTTGAGGATCACCACACGCTTACCGATCTTCTTCTTGCCCTCGAACACCTGGTCAGGCGTCATCTGGTCCGGCTGCGAGGCATCCGCACCCGGAATCGGATCGTGCGACAGGCAATTGGTACCGTCGGTGTTCCAGGATGCGCCGGTGGCGATCACCACCTTGTCCGCGCCGTACTGCAGCACGTCCTCGGCGGTCAGCCGCTTCTGGCCGAGCGCGATCTGGCTTTCCTTGCTCTTCTTGACCAGCTTGTTGAGCTGGGTTTCGCGGTAGTCGCGGTGATAGCCCCATTCGCCCAGACCCGGCAGCGTGATCACGCTGTTGAGGTGGCCGCCGACCTTCTCTGCGCTGTCGTACAGGTGCACGGTATAGCCCTGCTCCATCAGCACGCGCGCGCATTCCGAACCGGACGGACCGGCACCAACCACCAGCACCGAATCATTGGAGCCGCCCTTCCTGAACTTCTCCGGGTGCCAGCCGCGGCGATACTCTTCGCCGGCGGTCGCGTTCTGGGTGCAGATCATCGGCGGGCCGCCGATTTCCCAGCGCGAAATGCAGACGTTGCAGCCGATGCACACACGCACGTCGTCGTAGCGGCCTTCCTCGACCTTCTTCGGCAGGAACGGGTCGGCGATCGACGGACGGGCGCAGCCGATGATGTCGGCATAGCCCTTGGTGACGATCTCGGTCATCTTCTCCGGATCGGTAAAGCGGCCCACGCCCAGCACCGGCTTCTTGGAAACCTGCTTGACGAACTTGGTCCACGGCACCTGGTGGCCTTGCTGGTAGAAGCGCGACGGACCCGCGTCCTCGCCCCATTCGGCGATGTCGCCGACATCCACGTCCCACAGATCGACCAGCGGATCGGCCAGTTCGATGAACTTCATGCCGTCCACTTCCACTTCGATCTGGCCCGGGCCGTACACGGTGTCCACCGCGAAGCGGGTAGCGATCGCGCAATCCTTGCCGACCGCGTTGCGCACTTTTTCCAGGGTTTCCAGCCAGAAGCGGGCGCGGTTCTCCAGCGAGCCGCCGTACTTGTCGGTGCGCTTGTTGTAGTAGGGGTTGAGGAACTGCAACGGCAGGTAGGAGTGCGCGCCGTACACGTAAACGATGTCGAAACCGGCATCACGTGCGCGATAGGCGGCGTCGACGTAATACTGCTGGACCATGGCGATATCGTTCAGATCCATTTCCTTGCAGTAGGTCAGCGTTTCGAATTCCGACGCGTACTGGCTGGGGCCGCGCGGTGTGGCACGTGATTCCATACACGGCGCATGGGCCCCGCCGTACCACATTTCGATGCCGGCCAGCGCACCGTACTTGTGGACTTCATCCGTCATCGCGCGCAGGTTGCGCACATCGCCCTCATCCCAGATGCGGGCGGAGAGACGATGCGTATCGTCGGATTCCGGATGGATGGAGCAATATTCGGTGTTCATCGCCGCCCAGCCACCTTCGGCCTTCATCGAGCGATGCGCGGCCTGGAAGCCGGGCTTGTCGGAACCGGCACCAATACAATGCGGCACCTGGTAAAAGCGGTTGCGCAGCGTTTTGGGGCCAATCTGGATTGGTTCAAATAGAATGTCGTGCTTTGGGTCGCGTGCCATGTTTTCCTCCGATCAGTTGAGTGAGTTGCTTGTGTAGGTATTTTCAGTGCAGTTCGAGGGCCAAACAATTCCCCTTACGACTTACTACTAAGGTGTTATTCGGCTTGCGCAGACAACTTGCAGATACTGAATAAAAATGGGCGGCAAATGATTGCCGCCCATTCCCACGCGCATTTTCAAGATGCCGGGAAATCAGTCCGCCTGACTTCCCTGCAGACTAGTATTGCGCAATGCTATGTCCAATGTAGACCACCGCCACCCCCGCGATCAGGGCAACATAGGGCAGAATGCCCGCTTTGTTTTTGACGTTGTCTTCATCCTTGTCAAGTTGCATATCTTCCAGCATGGCATGCGGGAATACGCCCTTGTCCTGGACGAAATGCCGGTAGATAAATACGGGCACAATCAACGCGGCAAAGATCAGCCCGGTCTTCAGCGTGCCTGCGCCCCAGATATCGGCGCCCATCCCCATCAATGCCAGGTTCACGTAGCCCAGCAGACCGCCCAGCATCAGCAAAATGGTCGGCGCCTTGTAAGGGCGGTCCCAATTCGGACGATCCATGCGGTGTATCCAACCGGAATTAAGGTTCAGGAAGTTGAAAATGATGTAGCCCACGTTTGAAGCCGCCAGAATGAACACATAATCCGACATCATCAGCAGGATCAGGTTGAAGCAAAGATCCGTCCACATCGCCCGGGTCGGTGCGCCATGCTCATTGACATGGGACAGATATTTCGGCAACCAGCCATCCACCGAGGCCTGATACAACGTGCGTGAAGATCCCGCCATCGAGGTCATGATTGACAGCGCCAGAGCCAGCACCATCATGATCACCATCAGATTCGCGACGAAACCACCCCCGCCCACCATATTCGACATGACCGCGGCAACCCCGGTACCACTGTAGATGTCCGGTGCCAACATGCCGTTGTATACGGCGGCTGTCGTCACGGCACCCTTGGCATCCACGACAGCGGGGGTCACGAGCTGACCCAGGCCAAGATGCCCCTGGAAGGCTATCGGCACCAAGGTGAACACGGCGATGCAGAGCAGACCGGAGTAAAAAATGGCCTTGAATGTATCGGTTTTTGGGTTCTTGAATTCACGGGTATAGCAAACGGCAGTTTCAAAACCGTAGGTCGACCACGCTGCGATAAACAGTCCACCCGCCATCAGCGTATACCCACCCATGTCCCAATTGCCGTCGATCACCCTGCCTGCAGCATCGTGCGCAAGCGGCGCCAGCGGGAAAAAGTGAGCTTGAGGAATGTCGCCGGTAAAAATGGGCACCAAACCGATCAACATCAGCGGAACCAAGGCCGTCACCCCCAGAACCAGGGTTGCCTTGGCCGAGCGGAGAATACCGCCGTGCTGAATCGCAAATATCGACAGCAAGACCGCCGCGCCCAGGATGAATGTCGCATTGATGCGCAGGACCAGGCCGTCTTTTATCCCTCCCAAGTCCAGCAAGGTTATTTGCCAGGTATTGATCACGGCGTCAGGGGCAAACAGGGCGGAGAGCATATACCCAGCGGCCAAACCAGAGCCGATCGCCAGCACCGGCGACCAGGCGAACCAGTTACACCAGACGGAAACCGGGGCGATGAATTTGCTGTACTTTACCCAGGCCACCGCGCCATAGACCGAGGCGCCACCGGATTTGTGTGGAAACAACCCGGCAATTTCGGCGTAAGTGAAGGCCTGGATAAAGCCGAAACTGATCGAAAGCATCCAGACAATCCAGGATGGTTTCCCGACAGTAGCGGCAATCGCGCCAATCGAAAATAAAACCAGCGCGGGCACGCCACTGGCAACCCAGAATGCCCCTTTCCAATCAATCTTGCGATGCAAAGTAGCATTTTGCGCGATTACATCTTCGGATCGATCCGCAGTAATCGCGTCTACTGTTCCTGCAATATCTTTCAATTTGAGTCTCCTTGTAGCGAGAGGAACTTTAAAATGTCAGCCACTTACGGTTATGCAAAAAGCATAACCGTAAGTGGCACTCCCTGTTTGCCCCATACTGCTGCCATCAGAAACCCAATGGCATGAAACCTTGCGACATGCAATCTGCTGACCACGCATTGAGGTCTATTCTGCGTAGCCTCAACCCCAACAAACAATTCTCTTTACGGATTACTCCCAAAGGGGTAGTTAAAATGCCTGCAACCTTTTTATTTAATCGTTACAGAACAATATCCTGCGCACTTTTACAATTTATGCCACACGCGCATAAAAATCGGTTCCGGCATTGACCGCCAGCTGATCCGACAATATCGCCGCAGCTGCGACCCCAGCCGCAGAAACCGCTTGGTAAGCATCGTTGACCATATCCGGATTTCCGCTCAAATAAACACACCACTCAGCGGACAAGTTCGTATCTCGCAGCGCGATATTCAGCGCACGACCGGAGAGGCAGCCCTCCGACACATCGCCTCGGGAAAGGCAAGGCACATAGCGAAAATTGGGATTCAGCCGGGCCAGCGCCTGCAGCTGCTCGACTAGAAACAACTCTTCCCGCTGCCTTACCCCATGATAAAGATGGATATCGCCTCTATGCCCATGCCGCAACGCGTCGCGGGCCATGCCGTAAAGCGGGGCAAGACCGGAGCCGGTGCCTATCATCAGCATGGGCCGATCCAGGTTTGCCGGCTGGTAGTAACAGTATCCTTGCGGGCGACTGATATGAAGTGCATCGCCGACTGCGAGCTCTTCGTGAAACCAGCGGCTGACAGCGCCGCCGGCGCTGCGGCGCACATGCAGATGCAATGTCTTGTCGACGCTCGGCGCGCTGGCGAGAGAATAGCTTCTTGCCGTATGCCCCTCGATGAATATGCGCAAATACTGGCCAGCTTTGTAATGGACGATTTCCGGACAGGACAGCTGGACGCACACGGTTTCCGGATTCAGTTTCTCGATCTTACTGACCGTCGCGGTAAGGATGTCATTACGTGACTGGGAATGTGCCATTTCTATGCCCTCAGGATGGAAAATCACGCCGAAGTATCAGCAGTATTTAAAGATACTCAGAAACTTCAAACACGATAACTGTTTTGAAGTAGTACTTCCTTTGCAGTAGTCCTGCAAAAGAACATGAGCAGCCCGAAATGCCCGGCCCGAACGGCCAGGGAGCGATTCCGTCTTTGGGACAAAACCCAATCCCCCGCCACGCATCCTTATCCGGATGGTCTTGTGGATGCTTCCACATTTCATTTCCAATCTTCTACGGCGAGCAGTCAAACCGCAGATCGTCGTCTGCGGGCGGCCACATCGAATGCTATTCACAACGCCCTCGATCAACCAGGTTGAAAGGCAATCGCCCTCTACCCAGTTAGTAGTAACCACTACGAGTAATAGACTTAGTTTTTGACACGGATATGCTGCAACTTCAGGATATTTAAATCCTCAAGAAATTCTTTTTCACAGCTATCGGAGGCTACGCAATGGCAAGAGATCCAAGATTCGACATTCTTTTTACGCCTATCAAGATAGGCTCAAAAACCATTCGCAACCGTTTCTACCAAGTGCCGCACTGCAACGGCGCCGGTACCAACCACCCCGGCATGAACATGGCCCACCGCGGCATCAAGGCGGAAGGCGGCTGGGGCGCGGTCAATACCGAGCAGTGCTCGATCCACCCCGAATGCGACGACACGCTACGCATCACCGCGCGCCTTTGGGACAAGGGCGACATGCGTAACCTGGGTGCAATGGTCGATCACGTGCACAGCCACGGCTCGCTCGCCGGCTGCGAGCTGTTCTACGGCGGCCCCCATGCACCTGGCCTGGAATCGCGCACGATTTCGCGCGGACCCAGCCAGTACAACTCGGAGTTTGGCACCGTTCCGAACTGCGCGGGCTTCACCTACAACCACGAGGCGGATATCGACGAGCTGCACCGCCTGCAGCAACAATATGTCGATGCCGCGCTGCGCGCACGCGACGCCGGTTTCGACCTGGTCAACGTCTATGGCGCCCACGCCTATGGCCCGATGCAGTGGCTCAACCCGTACTACAACCGCCGCACCGACCAATACGGCGGCAGCTTCGAGAATCGCGCCCGTTTCTGGGTCGAAACCCTGGAGAAAATCCGCCGCGCCGTCGGTGACGACGTTGGCCTGGTTACCCGTTGCGCCGTCGATACGCTGTACGGCGGCAAGGGTGTCGAGCTGGGCGAAGACGGCCTCAAGTTCATCGAAATGGCATCGCCCTACCTCGATCTGTGGGACGTCAATATCGGCGACATCGCCGAATGGGGTGAAGATGCCGGTCCCTCGCGCTTTTATCAGCTTGGTCATGAAAACGAATGGATACGCCATGTCAAGCAGGCCACTAATAAGCCTGTGGTGGGCGTCGGGCGCTACTGGGATCCCGAGAAAATGCTGGAAATCGTTAACTCAGGCATCGTGGATATCATCGGCGCAGCACGACCGTCGATTGCCGATCCATGGCTGCCGCGCAAGATCGAAGAGGGCCGTCCCGAAGATATCCGCGCCTGTATCGGCTGCAACGTCTGTATCTCGCGCTGGGAAATGGGCGGCGTGCCGTTCATCTGCACCCAGAACGCGACCGCAGGCGAGGAATACCGCCGCGGCTGGCATCCGGAGAAGTTCGAACCCGCCAAATCCGATAACGACGTGCTGGTCGTCGGTGCAGGCCCGGCCGGTTCCGAATGCGCGCGTGTGCTGATGGAACGCGGCTACACCGTCCACCTGGTGGATTCCCGCGAAAAGACCGGCGGCTACGTCAACGAAGTGGCGTCACTGCCGGGGCTTGGAGAGTGGGGTTATCATCGCGATTACCGCGAAACGCAGCTCAACAAGCTGCTCAAGAAGAACAAGTCCTGCCAGCTGGCGCTGGGTGTGAAGCCGATGACGGCCGACGACATCCTGGCCTACGGCGCATCGCGCGTGGTGATCGCCACCGGCGCCAAGTGGAGCACCACCGGCGTCAACCACCGCACCCACCAGTCGATTCCGGGCGCAGATGCTAGCCTGCCGCACGTGCTGACGCCGGAACAGGTGTTCGAAGGCAAGAAGCCAATCGGCAAGCGCGTGATGATCATCAACTACGATCCGTACTACATGGCGCCCAGCCTGGCCGAGAAGTTCGCACGCGCCGGCCACGAAGTCACCGTAGCCACGGTTGGCCCGCTGGGTGCCTACATGGAATTCACGCTGGAAGGCGCGAACATGCAGCGCCTGATCCACGGCCTCGGCATCAAGGTGCTCGGCGAGACCGGCTGCTCCAAGGTAGAGGCAGGCCGCGTCCAGCTGTTCAACATCTGGGGCGAAGGCCACAAGCGCGAATTCAAGGGCGCCGGCCATTTGCCGCGCAAGGAGAACGACTCGCACGAATGGCACGAATGCGACACCGTGATCCTGGTGACCTCGCGCCGCTCGGAAGACGGTCTCTATCGCGAGCTGAAGGCACGCAAGGATGAGTGGGAAAAAAACGGCATCAAGGACGTGTTTGTCATTGGCGACGCCGAAGCCCCCCGCATCATCGCTGACTCCACTTTCGACGGTCACCGCCTGGCCCGCGAGATCGAGGATGTGGATCCGCAGCACCAGAAGCCTTACAAGCGTGAACAGAAGGTGTGGGGCGTCGCATACAACCCGGACGAAAACCCGGGGCTGGAATGGCGCGTATAGGCTGCCAAGCAAACCTTAAGGCATTGGAATGCAAGGTGTAATCAGATTCAGCATGACAACGTAGCACGCGCTGGGGCCGGTGGCAGGTTTGCACCGGCTCCGGCGTTATGGATAACTGCCTTGGAGAGGGATTGCATGGACAGGCTTATCCTTATTTGTGGTTGGGTTGTTTGAAACCGCTTGGGCGATCGGACTGAAATTCGTCAGTCACGCCTGGGAATACACATGACGGAACAGGAATTAAAACGCTACCAAGCAGTACAAAATGCCGCCCGCCGCACACTGGACGAGGTGACGGAATTCATCCGGCCCGGCATCAGCGAAATCGATCTCGTAAAAAAATGCGATGAACTGCAGCGCGCTGCCGGCATCGACAGCTATTGGTACCAGTCGCTTCCGGCACTGGCCCTGATCGGAGATCGCACCACGCTGGCGATATCACGCATGCCCTATGCGCCCGACAACATCCGGGCCAAGGAAAACGATCTGGTAACGATCGATCTGAACCCCGCGATCAGCGGCTATTGCGGAGACTGCGCACGCAGCTATTACATCGAAGACGGCGAAACAAGACGTATCCCACGGCGCAATGCAGAATTTCTGCAAGGTGCTGAGGCGCAGAAATTGCTGCATGCATTATTAAAGCGGACCGCCCATCCGGATTTGACCTTCAACGACCTGCACCAAACCCTGCATGAGGAAATCGAACGTTTGGGGTTCGAGCAACTGGATTATCTCGGGCACAGCATCGGCAAGGAGACGGATCAGCTGGTTTTCATTGCGCCGGGCTCGAACTGTTTACTTGGAGAGACCGGCCTGTTTACCCTGGAGCCTCATCTCCGCTTAAAACAAAGCAATTACGGCTTCAAACACGAAAATATCTATTACTTTAAAGGGCAGGCATTACATGAGCTGTAACACAAGATGAGTCCCCGCATGCAAAATGCCGCACTGACACAGGCTCTCCACCTTCACTGCGCACGCAACCAGCGCTGGGGGTTCATGTGGGCACATCTGGTCTGCCGATGTGCTAGGGTGTGATCGCCATCGCCGGATTAAGCGCCGTCTGCCTGCTGTGCGCGAGGCTATACGTCAGGAACTACTAAGCGAATCTGTGCTGAACGCATCAGCCCGGTCCGGTCCGGCAAAAGCGCCGTTTCAGCCACGACAGGTAAATTTCGAGTCGCTCTGCTTTATTGAGGTCAAGGTCATCGAACAAGGCATACTCCTGCTCTTCCAGATGCCCCAGCAGACTCTCGGCGTGGATCAGGTAGTCCAGGGTTTCCCGGTAAGTCGTCAGATAGAGATCGTAAGCCAGGTAGTCGTCCTGGCTGGTCCAGGCGGCCGTATTGCGGGCGGGCCCCAGCACGTTCAGGATGGCCCTGCATTTGGCCACTTGCGCCTTACGGAACAGGCTTGCCTCGTGATTGAGCATAACCTGGATTTTGCCCCAGTCGTCGTCACCTAACGGCGGCAACTGCTCGATCTGCATCGTGATTTCAGACTCCAGTTGCCGGCACCGCTCTTCCCCGGCAGATCGAATGCTTACCGGTTTAATGTCGATGATACGTTTGGTTTTTTCGTCGCTCGTCATGTCCCCCACGGCATGCCGGTTGTCAAGCACGAAAACCCCGCCGATTTAGAGTCCATTTAAGGAATATCGCGCGCGCAGGAGCATGCGGGGGAAGAAAGAGCGCAGGAATCATGGAAACGGGCCCTTTTGTTCTCGCCCCGCATATCCGCCTGAAGTGGGTAGCTACGATGTTGATCATGCAGCCCCCATCAATACAGCACTTGCCAAGCCGAGTCGGTGAGCGTCGCCCTGTGATGCTTGGCGTAATCCACAATCTCGCGCGCCGACGCTTCCGCAGAAATCGAATCCGTATCGGCGATCGAAATATGTTCGCCATCCTGCCCGGCGATATCGGCCTCTACCATATCGCCGCGCCAGACCCGGCCCCGAATATTAATGTTGTATCCCAGGTAATTCACGTTACTGCTCCTTCATTGCAAGATGAACTCAGTCATCCACTCTCTCCCGGCAATCTTGGCCGGCATATTAATTAACGTTCAACCACGCATTCGGGCGGACAACGATGTCAGCGTCCGACAAACTCCGTCACTTCCAGTCCGAAGCCCGCCATGCTCGGCATTTTGCGCGGCACCGCAAGCAGGCGCATTTTCCTGACTCCCACATCCAGCAGAATCTGCGAGCCGATGCCGTAGTCGCGCAGTTCCTGCTTGGCACGCACCGGTTCGTCGGCA
>NZ_DASXVH010000050.1:0-74510 GCF_036504375.1 Novimethylophilus sp. | reverse complement strand
TTCGCACCACGCCCAGCAGAAAAAGGAAATGGGCCTGCAAGGCGTCAGCGTGGCTTACAACCCCAATTACGTGGTATCGATGGAAGTCGACCGCCAGGGACAGGTATGGGCAGGCACCTGGGGCGGCGGCCTGTCGCGTTTCGACGGTTCGCGCTGGACTGTCTACACCACCGCCGAAGGCTTGCCCGGCAACCACGTATTCATGCTCCACCTGGACGACAAAGGCCAGCTATGGGCAGGCACCAACAACGGACTGGCCTTGTGGCAGAACGGCAAGTTCAAGGTCAAGACTACCGCCGATGGGCTATACGCCAACAATGTGTTCTCAATGGCCACCACGCCCACAGGCGACCAATGGATCGGCAGTTACGGCGGCGTTACCCATTTGCGGCCGTCCGAATGATATTGCAGCTCCCTGGGAGAAACTCGTGAAACGGATGACATTTTTTGCTGCGTTGCTGACCATCGCCGCGACCGCAGCAGCGGAAACCACGATGGTGCCCACACTCGACCAGGAGGGACGGCGTGGCGACATCGCACGGCTGGCCAAGGAAAAAGCCATGGCCAAGTTCGACGGCGCCGATACGAACAAGGACGGCAAACTGTCCAGGGAAGAAGTCGCCAAAGCCTTCCCCTATATGTCGCAGAATTTTGACAAGCTTGATACCGACAAGGACGGATTTCTGAGCTGGGAAGAATACGTCGGCCACAACCGCTGGCCGAAGAAATAAAGTCGATCGCCGCCGCACGCGCCCTGCTCGCCTTCCACACTTTAACTGTAGCGCATCCCCTATATCTCCTACAGCCGCTTCGGCCAGGCTTACCGTAGGCATCGATTGTAGCTCTTTTCCTTGCCTTCGGCCCTTCGCCCGTTCTGTGGAACGGATATTGCATTTATGCAATACTGTTATTATAAAAAAGAGACATAGAACTCGCATATTCCCATGGGATAAGCGCTCAAAAGACCTTTACCCAAAATAACAACCATGAAGGAATAAAAATTCAGACGCAGCAGATTCCCAGTAGTGGGAAATCCCAACTTAAATTTGAGATTACCGCGAGCCAGCCCGGTTGCCGTACCAAGCCTTGCTGGTTTATTCAATCTCGTTCATTCAGGATATATTCGATGAGAAACCCAATACTTACGCGGCACGTCCTGTCGGCAATCGGCGCAGCCGCCCTCGTAATCGCCACTTCAGCCCAGGCGGCGGATGCAACCGAGGCCGGCCGCATCGCCGAGCTTGAAAAAAAGCTGGAACGCAGCCTGCGCCTGATTGAGGATCTATCCAGCAAGCTCGACAAGCTGGAACAGGCCAATGCTGCTCCCAAGGAGACAGGCAACTCGCAGCAGGCAGCAAAAGTCGAGGAACTTGAAAAACAGGTGGGGCAACTCACCGCCGGCATGGGAACACGCTCCGAAGACACCGGCCTGCCCGTCCACGGGTTTGGCGATGTTGGGTTCGCCCGCAGCGCGGAAGATCATATCAACCAGGCCTCCGGCAAACGCATCGAAGGGGCCAAGGGTTTCACGGTGGGCTCTTTCGATCTATACCTGACGCCGCAATTCGGCGACCGCGTCAAGGCGTTGGTCGAACTCAATTTCGAGGTCAACCGCGAAGGCTCGGTAGGTACCGACCTGGAACGCCTGCAAGTCGGCTATACGTTCAACGATGCCCTCACCGCATGGGTGGGCCGCTTCCATACCCCTTACGGTTACTGGAACACCGCCTTCCATCACGGCTCCCAGATTCAGACCTCCATCAGCCGCCCACTCTTCCTGGACTTCGAGGATTCCGGCGGCATTCTGCCGGCGCACACTACGGGCGCATGGCTGACTGGCAGCATGCCGGTGGCAGGAGACAAGGTTTCTTACGATTTATATGTCGGCAATGCCCCGCGCATTCAGGATGTGACCGCTGGGCTCGCCGCCGGACGGTATGGCGATGGCGCACTTGATATGAAAATGGCAGGCAACACCTCCTATACCTCCTCGCTCGGGTTCAACCTGGGCTACAGCCCGTCTCGCATCGACGGCCTGAAAGTCGGCATCCACGGCCTGCGCGCCCGCGTAGGGGCCGACGACACCAATGGCGCCCTGCTCGACACCACCCGCATGCAAACGCTGGGAGCATATGGTGCATACAGCGGCGAGCGTCTGGAGCTATTGGCCGAGTACTACCATTTCTGGAACAAAGACCTGACCGGCGCCACCGGCACCCACGACAGTTCGGCCTGGTACGCGCAAGCCGGTTACAACATCGGCGCCTGGACGCCTTACGGCCGCCTGGAAAAAACCGATCTCGACCAGAAGGACAACTATTTCCTGCATCAGGCCAGCGGCCGCTCCTACAAGAAGGCCGTGCTGGGTCTGCGCTATGACGTGGATGCCAAATCCGCCGTCAAGATCGAGCTGGCGACAACACGCAAATCCAATATCGGCATACCCGGCACCAATATTGATGATCAGTTCGGCGAAGTCCGCGCTCAATATGCGATCCGCTTCTAATTAAAGCCTTAAGGACTCAATCATCATGAAGAAATTACTGTTGACCTTGTGTTTAACGCTTAGCCCGCTTGCAGCGCAGGCCGGGGATATTTTTGTCATCGCGGGCGCCGGAACCCAACTTGCCGGCGGCGACATCCGCGATGTGTTCGTCGGCGAAAAGCAGTTCGCCGGACCGACAAAATTGATACCCCTCGACAATGCTGCCGCGCAGGACGCCTTTCTCGAAAAAGTTGTGAAAATGGACAAGCAGAAATACACCTCCACCTGGACGAAAAAATCCTTCCGCGACGGGCTCAACCAGCCTGCGGTCAAGTCCAGCGACCTGGAGGTGGTGGAGTTCGTCAAAAAAACTCCCGGTGCGGTAGGTTATGTGACATCGCAACCTGCCGGTGTGACTGTGATCCAAAAATTCTGACGCAAGTTGCGTATGCCGGATTGCGCCTGCAAGATGCAATTAAAGACTAATCAAGCAAGAATTAGCCGGCAATTATTATAAGCAGCATCGGAGGTCTATATGACAATGCCTACTTTGAGTATCCGCTCCCGGTTGATCGGTATCCAGATTTTCATGGGTTTGGGGCTGGTGGTTTTCGGTACGCTGGGCATGATCGGCATGTACCAGAGCAACGCCGCCCTGGAACAAAGCCAGAAGCATTATTTCGAGCCCTCGCTCAAAATCGGCCGCATCATGCTGCTGATGTCCGACAACCGCACCCAGCTGATGTTCGGCTTGCAGCACAATCCGGAAAGCGCGATCGCCAAGCTCCATGACCATCCACTTTTGCAGCATCTGGAGGCGATCGCCAAGAACCTGGACCGAATCAACGGCCTGTGGTCGCAAACTTCTGCCGTTGAAATGACGGTGGAGGAGAAAGACTTGGCGGCGAAATACGAGACGGCCAACAAGCGCTTCATCGACGAAGGCCTGCAACCCTCGATCACCGCCCTCAACGCCGGCGATTACGCGCAGGCCACGAGTATCCTGCTCCTGAAAATGCCCAAGCTCTACAGCGATGCCGACAATGCCGCGCAGGACTTGCTCGAAACATATCTGGACGGAGCCTCGCAGACCTATGAACTCAAGAAGCGGCAATATGTACTGATGCGCAACTTTTCCATCGGCGCGATCACTTTCGGCCTGCTGCTCGCATTCGTTTTCGGCTATCTGCTGATCCGCTCGATCGTGCGGCCGCTGGACAGCATGGTGCTGCAACTCGAAGAAATCGCCGCCGGCAATCTCGACTCGCAAAACGCGGTTGTCACCACGGACGAAATCGGCAAGGTCGCGGCCGGCGTGGAGCATTTGCAGAGCAGCCTCAGGGAAATGATCGACGCCGTCACCGAGGCCGCGAAAACCGTCAGCGAGCGCGCCGAAAAGCTCAACGCCAAGGTCACGCAGGTCAATGCAGGATCGCAGCACCAGCAGGACATGGTTTCCAGCATCAGCGCCGCGATGCAGCAGATGGCCAGTTCCATCCATGAAGTCGCCGGACATGCGCAGGGGGCCGCGAAACTGGCCGAAGAAGAGATGGCTTTCGTCAACAACGGCAGCGCGAACATGGAGCGCAGCGTAACGGTATCCAACCAAGCCATCATGTCGGTGGCCGCCTCCAACCAGACGATGAAAGAGCTGAGCGAACGTATCGCCGAAATTGGCAAGATTACGGGAGTGATCCAGGGCATTGCCGACCAGACTAATCTGCTGGCCTTGAATGCGGCCATCGAGGCTGCCCGCGCGGGCGAACAGGGCCGGGGATTTGCCGTGGTTGCCGACGAGGTTCGCACCTTGGCCGAACGCACCACGCAGAGCACCCATGCCATCAACAACATGGTGCAGGAAGTACGCAATGCCACCGAAACGGCAACTGCGGCAATGGAAAAGGCCACCGATGATGTTGCCGCCGGCGCCAAATTCGTCGAGCAGACGGGGCAGAATTTCGCCCAGATCCGCATCTCGGCGCAACGCGTCACCGGCGTATCGGACGACATCGCGCTGGCGACGCAGGAACAGTCGACCGCGGCCGAGGGCATCGCCCAGAGCGTCGAGCAGATTTCCATTTTCATTGCCGAAAATGGCGATGCGGTAGCCGATGTTTCGGCAATTTCCTCGGCGCTGGACGAAATGGCGCGGCAGCTGAACGTGATCGTTGCTTCCTTCCATTCCGGCGAGACTACCGCATAATACAGACTAGGTTTTTTCAGGAATACTCGATGAAATCGGCAGCGTTATTGACAGCCCTCATGCTTTTTTTCAGTGCCGCATCCCATGCAGCCCAGCTGGATGATGCGATACAAGCCTATGACAAAGGCAATTATGTGCTGGCCGTGCAATTGCTCGCGCCATTGGCCAAAAACGGCGATGCCGCGGCCCAGCTGCGACTGGGAATGCTAAACTACTATGGCCGGGGCATGAAGGAAAACGAGCCGACGGCGATGGAGCTATGGGAGAAAAGCGCCGCGCAGGGCAACACCGAAGCGATGTTCCAGCTGGGTAAAGCCTATACTTTCGGCTCGCAGATCGCCAAAAACATCGCCGACCCCGATGTCGAAGCAGCGAAATGGTATTACAAGGCCGCCAGCGCCGGCCATGCCGAAGCGCAATTCAGCCTGGGCCTGATGTTCCTGGTTGGCAAAGGAGTGGTAGAAGACCGCGCCGAAGCATTGCGCTGGATCCGGCTGGCGGCTGACCATGGCCAAGCCGAAGCCAGGCGCTTCCTCGCCGGCAGCAAATAGAAAGCATGCGCAGACACAACGCTGCGCTGCGTGCATTGCCGTCGAGGCTGACCGCCCTCGGTACGGCCCGCTAATTATGCATTCTTATGTGCTTTCAGCTCAAGCGCGCCTTCGATTTCCCTGATTACTCCGGCATCCGCCCAATCTCTTGCCCCAGCGACCACGCCGGCGACCACGCGGTCGCGCCTCAGCAGATAAGTCATCGGTAACGCGGCGACTTGCAACTGCATCCTGGAGAAGTGCTGTTCGCGATCCGACAGCAGCGGGAAAGTGAGGCGGTAGCGCAGCTGGAATTCCTTGACCAGGTTCAGGTCGTCGTCGACACTGATGCCGACCACCTGCAAATCCTCGGACCGGTACTGCGTGCTCAACCGCTGCAAGCTGGGCATTTCGCGGCGGCATGGCTCGCACCAGGTCGCCCAGAAATTGACGATCAGCGCCGGGCCCGGAGGAATCGAAGTGCTGCGGCCATCCAGGTCCGGCAACGTTATCGGCGGGAATCGATCGCCCTCGGCTATAGGCCGGGAACCTTCATTGCGGCATGCGGGCAGCGCGGCAAAAGCCAGCGCCCCCGCCGCCAGTTGAAGGAATTTTCGTCTCTGCGTATTCGTCAATGAAGCTTAGAGCCTATTTCAGTAGTAAACGAATGTGCGTCGGCCGTGCATTGCGCGCAGGGCTAGGCGCGAGTTGCGAAGTTTGGTTATTCCAAATGAGCAGCGAGCAACAACGCCATGCGCGCAATACACGGCTGACCCGGAGGGTATGAACACAAAACGGCGTCTGCGGCGTTGCGCCGCTAGCCAATGAAACAACCATTGGCTGCGCGGCGCGCCTTGCATCCATCCCTTTTGTGTTCATACGCATCTTTCGTTTACTACTGAAATAGGCTCTTAATTCACCGTCGAGTTGATCGTCACCCGCAGATTCTTGGCGCCGATGTTAGCCTCTGTCGAGTACCCTTCCAGGTCGCCTGGGCTGGGCATCGCGTTACCGGTTTTGGAAATACGCGCGCCCACGACAACCTGAGATACCGAGGATAGGTTGAAGGAAGGCGCCATCGCCATGCTGTCGTCCAGAGTGAAGCTGATCGGCAAATCTTTCACCGTCTTGCGCATGATCGCCAGCGGCGGCCCGCGCTTGGCTCCCGGTGCGCGGGCGAAGATGAATACCGTGTCACTGTCCGCCACCTTGCCCTTCAGTTGCGGGTCAAGCTGCACCGTACCGCTGACCGTGGCTTGCACCGCGCCTTCCGGCGCCTGGTTCTGCCGGGGTGCCTCGCTGGCGGCCTGGCCCGCCTGCGCCGGCAAGCCAGCCAAGCGCTGCACTTCCTTGACGCTGGCCGCGACCGAGCTCGCGATCGGGGAATCGGGCGGCACCAGTTCGAGTATCCGCTGCCAGTACTTCAGCGCGCCTTGGTAATTCTTACGCTCGTAGTCTAACGTGCCGGCCAGCGCCAATGCCTTGAGGTTGTGCGGGTCCGCTTTCAGCGCCTGCTGGATAATTTTTTCCGGCTCGCCCTGCAGGTTGCGGCCATTGGTCATCGCCAGGGTATCGGCATAGTCCGCCAGCAATTGCGCATTGCCCGGCTGCAGTTCGATCGCACGCGCATAGGCCGCGCTGGATTCCTCGAAGCGCTGTAACGCCGCGTAGGAACGCGCCAGCACCGACCAGCCGTCGGCATCGTTGGGCTGCTTCTCCAGCCTTTGCTCCAGGCGCGCGACCATAGCCTGGATCTGCTCCGGCGAAGTGGCATGCGCCGGGCCGTTTTCGGCCGATCCAGCCTGGGGATCGCTAGCCTTGGAGTCCAGCCCGTGGGGATTGCCCAGCACCAGATACAGCGAAACCGCCAGCAGCGGTACCGCCAGCGCCACTGCGATTGCCGGCCATTGACTGTTCCACGGTTTGGCGGCGCTTGCCGGCACGGTTTCGCTGGCAAGCTTGGCATCCTCGATGACGCGCCCTTCCAGGTCGCCTTTGGCATTGCGATACTGGGTTTCGTCAAGGGTTCCGGCCGCCAGTTCGGCATCCAGTTCGCGCAACTGATCGCGGTAAACCGACAGGTTGACCTCGGACGGAGTAGCCGACGCCTGCGGTATCCTGTGGCCGATCAATGGCGGCAGCACGAATAGCAGCGCGGCGGAAACCAGCAGTCCTGCGACGATCCAGAAAGTTATCATGCCTGTTCCTCTTGTTCATTAGTGGTCAGCAGTTCCGCCACGCGCTGGCGCTCCTCGACGCTGGGCTGCGGCCTCTGCGCCAGGATTCTGCGGCGTTGACGCAGCTTGATGATCAGCACGCCCAGCCCGAGCACCAGCAACAGCGCCGGGCCGAACCACAGCAGCCAGGTGGTGGCCTTGACCGGCGGCCGGTACAGCACGAAATCGCCGTAGCGCGCCACCAGGTAATCCACCACCTCCTTATCCGACTGCCCCCGGCGCAATTTTTCCCGGATCTGGTTCTTGAGATCGATCGCCAGGTCGGCGTGGGAATCCGCCAGCGACTGGTTCTGGCATACCAGACACCGTAATTCCTCCGCCAGCGCGCTTACGCGTTTCTCCAGCGCGGGGTCATCCGCGGCCGGAGCCGCCTCATTCGCCTGGGCCAACAACGGCATCGCGACGGCAAACAACACCACCAATACCCATTTATACATTATCCAATCCCTTTTATCTCAGCGCGCAGCGGTCAATGCCGCCCCGGCCGGAACCATGTCCGGCTGGCGGCGCTGCGCGGTATTCAGCCGGTAGCGCCGGTCGCTCGCCGCCAGCAGGCCGCCCAGCGCCATCAGCAAGGTCCCGCCCCAGATCCAGGCGATCATGGGCTTATACTGGATGCGCACGATCCATTCGTTTTCGCTGACCGGCTCGCCCAATGCCACGTACAGATCGCGGAACAGGTTGGAATCGACCGACGACTCCGTCATCGGCATGCGCTGCACGGTATAAATGCGCTTCTCCGGAGCAAGCGTCGTCACGCTGCCGTTCTTGCTCACCTCCAGCGTGCCGCGCGCGGCGATATAATTCGGCCCCTTCAGTTCGCGCACGCCGAGGAAGCGGAAAGCGTAGCCGCTGACATGGGCGGTATCGCCCACTTGCATGCGCACTTCGCTGGTGGTCTCGAATCCCCGGACCAGGGTCACCCCGAGGATGAACACGCCTATCCCGGCGTGGGCGAACAGCATGCCCCAGGTGGAGCGCGACATCGAGCTCAGCTTGGTCCAATCCACTGCGCCATTGCCGTTGCGCAAACGCGTGATCAGATAGGCAATACTGGTGAGGATGGCCCAGGTGCCCAACGATATGCCGGCGACGATGGGCGCCGACCAGTGGCCGAACAGATAGGGAATGGCCAGCCCGAGCACGATGCTGAATACGGCCCAGCCCCACAGCCTCTTGGCGATTTCGGCAACGCTGGCCTCTTTCCAGCGCGCGAACGGCCCGGCGCCCAGCAGGAAAGCGACGATCATCATCAGCGGCGCGAATACCGCCTCGAAATACGGCGGGCCGACGGATATCTTGCCAAGGCCCAGCGCATCCAGGAACAACGGATAGAGCGTACCCAGCATCACCGCGCCGGCGGCCACGGTGAGCAGCACATTGTTCACCAGCAGCAGCGATTCGCGCGACACCAGTTCGAAGCCGCCGCCCAGGCCGACCTTGGATGCGCGCCAGGCGAACAGGATAAGCGAGCCGCCGATCACCACGCACAGGAAGGTCAGGATGAAAATGCCGCGGCGGGGATCGGTGGCAAACGCATGCACCGAGGTCAGCACGCCGGAACGCACCAGGAAGGTGCCCAGCAAGCTCAAGGAAAACGCGCAGATCGCCAGCAGCACCGTCCAGTTCTTGAAGCTGCCGCGCTTTTCCGTGCCTGCGAGCGAATGGATCAGCGCGGTGCCCACCAGCCATGGCATGAAGGAGGCGTTCTCGACCGGGTCCCAGAACCACCAGCCGCCCCAGCCCAGTTCGTTATACGACCACCAACTGCCAACCGCGATGCCCAGCGTGAGGAACATCCAGGCCACGGTGGTCCAGGGACGCGACCAGCGCGCCCAGGTGGCGTCCAGCCGTCCGCCGATCAGCGCAGCAATGGCAAAGGCAAACGCCACCGAGAAGCCGACATAGCCCATGTACAGCAGCGGCGGATGCACCACCATGCCGGGGTCCTGCAGCAGCGGGTTGAGGTCGCGGCCGTCGATCGCGCCGGGCAGCAGCCGTTCGAAAGGATTCGAGGTGATCAGGATGAATGCGAGAAAACCGATGCTGACCATGCCCATCACCGACAGCACGCGCGCCACCACTTCTTCCGGCAGACGGCGGCTGAAAACGCTCACCGCCAGCGTCCACAGCGCCAGTATCGTCACCCACAGCAGCATCGAGCCTTCATGGCCACCCCAAACCGCACCTATGCGGTAATAGAACGGCAGCATCGAGTTGGAGTTGTTGGCAACGTACAGCACCGAAAAGTCATTGGAAACGAAGGCATAGGCCAGGCTGAGAAAGGCGATCGCAACGAACACGAACTGCGCCTGCGCCGCGGGCCTGGCGACGGCCATCAGCCGGGCGTCGCCGCGCAGGCTGCCGAGCAAGGGGAATGTGCTTTGCACCAAGGCCAGCACAATCGCAAGAATAAGAGAGAAATGACCAATTTCGGGAATCACGTGCTGCCTCCTAAATCACAGGTACTGTCATGCCGCGTCGGGCGATAAGCAGCGTTACTGCGGGGAAATCGAACCATCGTCGGGTTTGTATTTGTCGGAACTACGGTTTCATCAAGCGATGCAAGCTCAAATCGATGTGCCGCGCCGAATTAATCTAGCAATGAGCATGCCATTGCATTCGACCTCGCTCGCAGCGCGACGTTCGCCTGCGCGGCTTGCAATCCCGAAAAAGCCGCATGCTCAGGGCGAAGGCTGAGTCGGTTGGCTGCCCGGCGTTTCATTCCTGGCTTTTTTCAATGCTTCCTGCCACTCCCATATCGCCGCTTCTGCCTTGCGCCGATACTGGTCGCCGGCGGGTGCCAGATGCAGGTAAGTCCGCATCGCACCTATTGCCCCCGGCAGGTCGTGCATGCCTTCCAGCGCCTCGGCCAGGCCGTAATAGGCATTGACCTGGTCGCGCCGCAGCGCGGTCGCGCCCTCGAAAAAATCCCGCGCGGCCTCGTAGCGCTGCAGTCCGATCAGCGCGTAGCCCATGTTGACATGAGCCTCCGGCATCTCGGGCTCCAGTTCGATGACGCGGTGGAATGCGGTGATCGCATCGTCGTAGCGTTTGGCATGGAGCATCACTACCCCTTGCCGGAAACGCTCCCTGACCTCGGCGGCAATTTTCTGGCGGGAATGCAAAGCATTGAGTGCGCCGGTTGAAGGCGACACCGACAGTCTGCGGTTAAAATCGGCCAGGATCAGGCCACCCAGGATCGGCAGCAGCACCGCGAGCATCAGCATGCGTACCCCGACATTCATACGCCACGCCTGATTCATACTAGACAGTTCCATAAGCGCCTGCCATCGCGGCGCCGAATCCTGCAACCGGAGGCATAAAATTCTCAGAGTTGGATATCATCTCATCGAATAAGAGCAAGGTCTATACCTGGCGTTGCGTATTCCGCGATTAGGGTTGTGATCGTTGCACGGCTCGCTTACGGCCACAGGCAAGGTAGTGGTACTTGGTGGTCTTGCGACCGTGCTCGCAGTGCCTATGGCCTATTTGTATGATCTGGTACTGCTGATGCCGGCGGCAGCCTGACCGTGGGTCGATATGCAGGAGAGCGCCGGGAACGGGCGTTGTTGATAGCTGCGCCCGGCATTCAGCGCGACGCGCCAAGCATCGCCGCTTTGCTCGGCCTCGCGCTATACCGTTACCGTGCGGCGCTGCATTCACCGCCGGCAATTACAGACAAGGCGGGCAGGAATGCGCATGATGTCCACTCTCGGGCCGTGCCGCTTGCCGACGGTCCAGCCACAAACAGCGCACGATATTGAAGACGAACAGCGCCGCGCCGACGATGGCCAGCAGGCCGCCGACGCCGGCCAGCCCCATCGCCGCAAGGTGGGCCGGCGACTGCGCAGCCAACTCTGCCGGCAAAGTCTTGCGCGGCATGCCCAACGATCCCGACCAGGCCAGCGCACCGGCCAAGATCAGCAAGCCGGTGCCGTAAACCACCGGCTGCCAGCGCACCAGGCGGCCGGGCATGAGCCCGAGCCCGAAAGCCGGCAGCAGACGGTAGCCCAGCGCCATATAGGCCAGCGTCACCGCGCCGACGGTGCCGTGATAATGCGCCGGCACCATCGTCGATTCGCCGCGGATGGCCGCGCCCAACACGCAGCCGAGCACGAACAGCAGCAGCGACAGCAGCAGCGGCGCGCTCTCCGCCCTCTCCCATACCGCACGTCCGCCGCGCGCCAGCTTCGCTAGCAGGAAAGCGGCCAGCACAGCCGCCGCCGGCCATACCCCGCAAGCCATCAGCAGGGTGAACGCATGGCGGAATTCCGGGCTGGCCAGCGGATGCAGCACGAAAATTGCCGGGGCGGCAAGCAGCGGCGCCGCAGTCAGCGCCAGCAGGCCCAGCAGCCAGCGCCGGGGCGCCGCCGCAGCACCGAACACCCGCTCGCCCAGCACGCTCCAGGCTGTCATCAGCAGCAGCACATGCACGAACTGGAGCAAGTGCCCCGGCGCCCAGGCGGCCATTTCGAACTGCCCGGGACTGTGCGGCAATCCACCGGCGAACAATGCAGCCAGCAGCGCCGCCAATGCCATCGCCGCGGCGGCGATGGACAGCATGACTCCCATCCGCCAGACGTCGGGTACCGACCGCAGGCTGCCCGGCAAGCCTCGCACCGCGGCGACGCCGCATAGCGCGATCCCCGCGACGAAACCGGTGAGCCCCGCAAGAAACACCCGGCCGTCGAGCACCGGCACGTAGTTCGCCAGCACCGGCGCTTGCATCCCGAGAAAAAGCGCGGCTACCATGGCAGCGGCTCCGGCGGTGCTCAAGGTCAGCGCCACCCGCCCCAGACGGTTCGCCCGCTCCGGCAGCAAGGACCAAAGCCCGGCGGCGCAGGCCAGGAACCACACCACCACGGCCAAGTTGACGTGCATCACCAGCGCTTCGCGGAACAGCGCGCGGGGTGCGGCGAAGCGGTCGAGCAAGCCGGAGCGCGCCGCCACCAGCATCACTGCGCACAGCGTAGAGATCGCCAGCGCCGAGAGCGCCAGCAGCCACCAGCCCGCGGCCAATCGCCGCGCGCCGCGGTGCCGGTGCAGCGCTTCATCCATGCTAAACCGCCCCTTGGTGCGCGACCGGGGAAATGAAAGGCACACCGAAGAAAGTGAGGAAGGCGACAGTGAACACGGTCATCACCATCAATGCGGAGGCACGCGGCGACACCTTGTAGGCCAGCCGCGCATGCATGGTCAGCACCAGGCACAGCCAGGTCAGGAAGGCCCAGGTTTCCAGCGGGTCCCAGGCCCAGTAGCGGCCCCAGGCATCCTGCGCCCAGATAGCGCCGGCGATCAGCATCAGGGTTTCGAATATCAGCGAAATCGCGATAAAGCGGAAAGACAGCGCATCGAGACGGACATCATCCGGCATGCGTGCGAAACGCTCGCTGCCGAAACGGCTGCCGCGCAGCAGGATGATGCCGGAAATGCCCACCGCGACCAGCAGCGAGCCCAAGAATATCTTGCCGAAGCCGATGTGGATATACAGCCAGACGGTATGGTAGGTTGGCGGCATGTGGCCTTCGCCGGGGTTGGTCATCAATAGCCAGCCCATCATCACGAACATGATGGGCATCACCACCGCCGCCGTCGGGCGAATCGCCGGAATGCGCCAATAGGCCAGCGCATAGACCGTCAGCATGCTCCAGACATTGCTGAGCAGGATCTCGAACATCGTCAGAAACGGCCCGTGGTCGAGGCGCTGCCAGCGCAGCGCGATCGCCGTCACGTGCAGCGCCAGGCCGGCAACCAGCAGGCCGAGCACAGCGCGCTCCGGCCGGCGCTGCAGCACCGCCCCGAAAATCGCCAGCGAACCGGCCAGTACATACAGCACCAGCGCCGACCACAGCGCCTGTAATTCCGTCATCATGATATTTGGTCCCAGGGATGCGCGGCGAATTTGTTCCAGAAATACCAGCCCAGTGCGCCCACCGCCACCAGGCAGGTTGCGAGCAGCCAATGGATGGTCCAGTCGTAGAATACCGTATAGCCCATCCAGCTGCGCAGCCCCTGATAGATGAGGCGCCCCTGCGGCAGTTCGAGCGTCTGGCCGGGCCGGAGTTCGCGCCGCAGTTCGCCGACACGCACGATCAGCCGGTAGTTTTGCGGCAGCCGGAAGGCCGAGGGTTTCTCCGGGTCAAGAATGATCTCATCGAATTGCAGCATCGTCCACACCTTGAGCGCAGTGCCCGGCAACTGCCATTCCCGCGCCTGGCGGTATTCGTGGATAGGATACGAGGGCATATGCACCGTGCCCAGCAGCGGCTCGCCGCCGGCAGCCGGGTACCAGATGAAAGTCGGGGCGAAGCCTTTGTTGGGACTGGTGTAAAAGCGGTAACCATGCAGTACCAGCGGCGTCTGGTCGCCGATTTCGGTTCGCATCTCGTTGCCGCCGGCATCAAGATAGCGTATTGCATTGCGCGTGCTTTCCCGCCGCAGGCCGGGCGCGTACCGGATGCTGAAACCGTCGTTGGTGAAATGCACCTGATCCAGCTTGGACCAGTGCCAGGGGCCGGATTCGACCTCGGTCAAGCGGCCGTCGAACTCCTCCCCTTCCGACAGTTCGACGTGTCCCTTCAGGTAGCTCAGCCGTCCCGCCGCAATCAGCAGGATGACGGCTATCAGCGCCAGGTGGAACAACAACAGCGGCCCCGAGCGGCGGAATGCGGCATTGGTCAGCACCGCGGCCAGCAGATTCAACGACAGCAGCAGCAACGGCGGCACCAGCACCAGCGTGGTATGGACTCCGCTGAGATAGGCATACAGCACGCCCCCGGCGAAAAAAAATAGCGCCGCCAACGTAAGCTTGAGCGACGCCATCGCACGGCATGCCTGCATCATGGCGGGGGATCGCATGTCGTGGTCATCCAGTCCTTGCCGGTGAGGTTGGTATTGCCCGACCCGCCACTGCTATTGATGATGCCGGTAGTCGGCCCGGTGCCGCTCTTGCCGACTGAACCGCAGTTCGTATCCCGCCAGCTGCCGCTGGCGGCAAAGCTGACAATCTTGAGCTTGGCCTTGTAATAATACGGCTCCTGGGTATATACGCCGGCACTGGAGTTGATGGCCACTTCCTTGCTGCTGCCCGCGCCCTGCCCTGCCTCCTCGCCAACATCATTCAGGTTGACCAGCAGCGACCGATTCTTCCAGCCGTGCGGCACCGCAACATGGCACCAAGTGCACCTCAGCTCGCCGACCCTGTCGACGTGATAATTGTGCAGATTGCCCTTGCCAGTGAAGCCGTCGTAAAAACCTGTTCTCCTTCCACTGTCATTGCGACTCGAATACACCGCATTGTCATGGCACTTGAAACACAGCAGGTTGACATTGCTGCCCTTGGTGTCGGTCCATGAGCCCTTCAGGATGAAATCATTGGTCGAACCGTGCGGGCCCCAGGGATTGCCGTTCTCGGTGGGCGCTGCATCGGTGCCGTTGCCGTCGGGGCGCACGCTGGTGGTCGACGTCACGTTGGAACCATGGCAATCGCTGCAGTACATCGTGTTGGAGCCCACTTGGTTGCTCCATGGAGTCCGCCAGGGCGTGATGCCGGTAATGTTGCGCGCGACAAGCGTACGGTTGGTGATGTCCATCACCGGATGCCAGGAACGGTGGTTATTGGCGTCGAAGCGCGCACCGGCGGTGATGCTGTCCGCAGAACCGGCCTCATTGCCCTTGTTGATGCCTTCCCCACGGTGTCCCACCGGCGCCTGAAACTCCTTGGCCTGGTTGGTATACATCGTCAGGCCATTCGTGCCCGATGTCGTGCCGCCGGTAAAACTCCCCAGCGCGGGGCGGTTGCCGGAAGGGTAAACATTGTTGTCCGAGTAGCCGAAATCGGAATGGCATTTCAGGCAGATCTGGTACTCGCGCGTGACATAGGTATCAAACACGTTGGCGGTGGCAGACGTGGCGGGGTCGCCGCGTTTTACCGTGTAGCTGCTGGGCAGGGTATGAAAGCTGGCGGGATTGGTGGCGGCGCCGTACACCGGCTCCACGCCCCAGGCCCCGCGCAGCACGCCGGAAGCGATGTTGCTGTGATTGGTCGTACTCTGGTGCGGATGGGTGCCCGACGCATCCGGTGCCCCTGAAATGGTGCCATAGGCAGCGCTGGGGCCACGAAAATCCTGAAACTTCACCACCCGGTGCGGATTATGACAATCGGTGCATTCGGCGTGGCGGTTGGTCAAGGCGCTGACCCCCAGCTTGGCGCGGCTCTCGATGAAATCCTTGCCGCAGCCGTTAGTGGTTGAGGCGCATTCGTTGTAACCATCGCTGCCGATGGTGAAGTTGCCGCCGATATCGTGCGTTTCGGTGGCATTGGCGATCGGCATGTGGCGGAGCAATGAAAAGTCGGTCTTGATGTTGGGCACCGTCGCCACCGAATTGAGTACGGTGACGGTACCGTCATGGCACTGGTAGCAGGTTTCCTCGATCGCGGAGGTGCCCGCTCCTCCCGGTTTGGGCGAAGCCACGCCGGGGTTGGTGCCCTCGCGCAGCAGCCGGCGCGCGCCGGATACCGTGTGGGTGTCGTGGCAGTTGAGGCAGGCGGCCTGCCAGACCGGCAGGCTGGCGGGAAACTGGCGCAGATTGGCTCCAGCCGTGGTATAGGTCTGCGTCGTCACCTGATTGTTGGCATGCACCGAATACGCCCAGCTGGTGTTGCTGGTGCCGCCGATGCCGCTCTTGGTATGGCACGACAGGCAGATGATGTCGTTGGCCTGATTATAGATGCCGGTAGCCGCCGCAGCCTGGAAGCGGTTGAGCCGCAGGAATTTCTCGTTGCCGTAATCGACCGCGCCGGCATTGCTTTCGCGTATATGCGGATCGTGGCAGGTAGCGCATTGAATCTGCCCTGCGCCAAGAGGTCCGGTAGGCTCCAGCGGCAGCTTGGGCTTGTAGCCGGAGCTGCGCACCCCGATCACGGTGCCGGTGCCGGCCGGGTATTTCTGTACGGAATCGAGCGCGCGCAGTTCGCCGTCCCTGTCCGCCAGTGTCGAATTGAAGGTCACCGAAATCGGGTGGTCATTGGTGAGATCGACCCCCAGCTTGCGGGTGAAACCTGTGGTTTCGCCGTAACTGCCGGGCGGCATGGTGCCGCCGGCGCCGGTGCCCGTCATGTTGATCGTCACGGTGCCAGGCGTTGTCGGCGAACCCGCGCCGTTGAGTACGTTGACGCTGCTGATCGCCAGCGAGCCGTCGTGGCAGGACAGGCACAGCTTGGAACTGCCGTTGGCATTTTTGCTCAAGGCGCCCTGTATCGCCTCCGCGTCCAAAGAGGACGAGGTATAGGCGGTATAGGCGTTGGCGGTGGCGTTGACCTTGCGGTTCCACAACGGCGTGATGCCTGCGCTGGCGCCGTGAGGGGTATGGCAGAACACGCAGACCTGGTCGGTGCCGCCGGTCGCGTTCGAGGTGGACATCACGGTGCGTGCCGGAACCGTGCCGGTCGGCGTGGCGCTGCCGGCCGGGGCATTGGAAAAGTTGTGCAGGGTGGCACGCACATCCGACACCCGCGCAGCGAATGCCAAGCCGCTGCCTACAATGGCGCAGGCCAGAAAAAAAGCCACCAGCAGCCATTTATTCACTCTCCGGCCCCCCGCCAAGAAACTGGAACACCGAAACCCGGCCATTGAATACATCCGCCACGTACACCCTGTTTTTAGCATCCACCCACACCCCGGCCGGCAAATAGAATTTGCCGGGCTCCTGGCCGGTGCCTCCTATCGGCAGCAGGAATTCCCCGCGCTTGTTGTACACCAGCAAATGGTCGTAATAAGACTCGATGATATAGGCATTGCCTTCGTTGTCGACCGCCACGCCCTTGGGGCGCACCAGATTGCCGACGTTCAGGCCGCGCGTGCCTATCGCCCGCTTCTGTTCTCCCGATGCCGCATCCAGCACCTGCACCTGCGCATTCATGGTATCGACCACATACAGGTCGCCTTGATATAGAGTGATGTAAGTCGGGAAATTGAATTCCCCCGGGTTATCCCCGCGCTGACCCAGCGTGTGCAGCAGATGGCCGGCAAGATCGAACACCTTGATGTCATGGCCATAGGTATCGGCCACATACAGCTGGCTTTGCAACGTATCGTACGCAATGCCGATAGGCCGTTTCAGCAGGCCCTTGCCGATGATGCCAATGTTTTGGCCATGCCGGTTCAGGCGCACGATAAAACCGAGATTGGAATCCGCGACGAAAACGTCTCCGTTTGGGCCTAACGCGACGCCGGTCGGCGCAGAGAAATGCGTCATGCCGATCGCATTTTCCCAGATATCCAACCGCCCCTGCTGCTGGTCGAACACATACACCGCCTGACGGCTGGTGTCGGTGACGAATATCCGGCCGCTTTCGTCCACTACGCCGGACTGGGGCCGCTGCAATATCACCGGCACCGGCTCCCCCTGAATCAGGTCGGTAATCCAGCGGATGAATCCTTTGGCGCGGTCGTCCGGCTTATGAAAATTTGCTTCGCCATTGAGTTCGCCCAGATACAGATATCTGGGCACCTCGGCCTGCTCCTTGGCCGGCCACACCAATTCCCTGGGCGCGCCCGATATTTCCGGCGGATCGAAGCGGAACACGCCGGGCTCCGTGGCGCAACCGTCCAGCAAGGATATAGCGAACCATATCCCCAACCATGCTGCCAATCGCCTGCGCCTGATCATTGCGGCTCGTTTCCCGGGGGACGGATACGGAATATCACCACCTGCGCACCCGGCCCGTCCGCGATATAGAGAGCTCCCTGGTCGATAGCCAAGGCGGTAATCTCGATCACCTGCAGTTTGTTCGGGGCATATCTGGCAATCAGCTTGCGCTGCCGGAACACCTTGAGCGTACGATCAAAGCCATCGGCGACATAGAGCCGTCCGAATTGATCGGCGACCAGCGCACTCGGCTGGATCAACTCGCCCTGGCCGATATGCGCCAGGATCCGGCCCCCCTCATCGATTGCCGCAATACAGCTGCAGCCGGCATCCACAGCGTACACCATGCTTCCAGCTGTTGCCAGCGCACCCAGCGCCTTGAACTCTCCTTCCCCGGCGGTAATCAGCGGCGTGCCGGCAGGACCCAGCGGGTGCAGCAGCATCAGTTGCTGGTTGAGCTGGTCGGTAACGTATATTTTATCCAGGTATTCGCCGACGACGAATTCGGTGAGATGCGCGCTGGTCAACGGAGAAACAATGGTTTGCAAAGCTTGCCCGCCCCGGCTCAGGCGCACAATCGACGAGCGCGCGGGGTCCAGCACCAATAACGACCAATCGGCCGCCATCTGCAGCCGGGTGCGCGTGGTGGCTGCGACTCCGGGAACGACGTTCAGCGCCTGGAGGTCGGCATAGTAGCGATAAATCCTGCCGGCACCGGCATCGGCGATATAGAGGTCGGGAGCATGCGCCGCCAATGCGGCCGGATAAATCAGCGGTGTGAACCCTTTGAGGGAATCGGGAAGGGGAAATCCGTTGGGGTCCTGGCGCGCAGCGAGCCGACCGCCCTTGATGATGCGCCATGGCGTCAATATGTCGTCGGGCGCATGTTGCTGCCTTGCGCCGTTTTTTAACGACGCAGGGTCTGCGGCACACCCTTCCATCAGGGCGGCGAACGCCGCAAGGATAAAAAATATTTTTAGGGCAAGCCGCGTTTCACCACCGCCCCGGCCCATTGGTTCTATCGCCGCCATATATCCCGCTGGAGAGCCCCTGTTTTCCCGAATGACACAAATCGCAGTTGTCCGGTCCCCAGGCAATTTCGTTGTTGTGGCACATGCCGCAAAACTTGCCATCGATGATATCGCTCATCTTCACGTCGTTGCTACCGGCGCGCATCTTGAAGCCCAGCTCCTGATGGCATACCTTACAGCGAAATCGCGTGCGATGAAACCAGTGCGGAAACACCACCGGCCGCATGCCTTCCTTTTCCGCATAGCGGTTGAGTACGACATCGCCGTATTCCGCCTGCGCCATCGGCAGTGCCAGCAGCAGTGCCAGCAGCAGTGCCAGCTTGAATTGCCAACTGTTCTTCCTGCCTGCGGCGGCATTCATTTGCCGGTTTCCTTGATTTCGCCGGCCCCGCCGCTTTTGACCTTGGGAATATTACGCGAAACGCTGTGGCAGCGGTCGCACTTGCTCAGCGGAAACGCCACCGCGCCGTGGCACAGACCGCATTGTTCGCCGTCCAGGATGTTGAGCATACTGATATCGGTGGCGCCGGTCTTGGATTTGAACAGATGCTCGTGGCAGTTGTTGCAGTTCAGCCACAGTGTATGTATCCGGTGTGGAAAGCGCACGATGGGCATGCTACCGTAAAGATCCAGCAGGATATCCTTGTCCAGCACTTCCACCTTGGTCTCGGGCAGCAAGTTGGTGCGCGGGTTGATCTGCCCCTGGTCCAGCGCTTGGGGCCAGCGCACCTGGTTGCCGACATCGTCTGGCGCCAGCCCGGAGAGGCCGTCGCGCGGCTCCATCAAACGCTTGACGGCCGGGCTGGAAGGGTCGTGCACGCCGTCGTTATCCAGCGGCAGCCACTCGCCGGCACCAGCATACAGGCTGGCCGATAGCAGCAACAGCGAGAGTAATATCCTCAAACGCAGGCGGCCATCCTCATTAGCCTGGGATATAAATGCCCGCATTGCGGATGGCCCGGACGACTTCGCTGGTCGAATCTTCCAGCAATTTGATGGCGGCCTCGAAATCCTTGCGCCCCGCAGCCTCTTCCGCCTGGGCCCTCAACGCGCGGGCTTTCTCCAAGTAGTTCTTGACCATCGCATCCAGATCCGCCGCCGCGCGCTTTTCGCTCAGCAGTACCTGGATCAGCATCTGGTGGGTATCGTTGCGGTCGATCTCGTAGCGGTATTCCTCTTCCTTGGTGGCGAAATGCAGCGAGCGCACCAGGGTATCGCCGCCGCGCAGCGAGGCAATGGCGGTCTTGGTTATCAGGTAGGCGCGGTCGAGCACCTTGCGGCCCTCGTCGTACTTGCCTTCGGCTGCCAACTGGTTGGCCTCCGCCAGCGCCTTCTCGATATTGCGTGTCGTTTCCGCAGTGCCGGGCACCGAGGTTTTTTCGCTGGCGATGCGGTTATGCGCGGCCAGCAAGGCTTTCACCGTTTCCAGCCGGGTGTTGAAGTCAGCCTTGACCTTGGCTGCGGTTACCTGCTCGGGGGCGGCCACGCGCACCGCCTCGAACATCGTCATCGACGCCTGGGATAATAATTGCGAAGCGCTGGCCAGTTCGCCCTTGTTGAACGCATCCTGGGCGCTGCGGTAAAACTCGCGCGCCTTGGCGCGTTTTTCCAGCGCCCGTGCGTCACCGCTGGCTTCGATCTGCTTTGCCGCAGACGATTCCTCGATCAGGGTGGAGACCGAGTTCAGGCGCTTTTCCAGTTGCTGCCGGTCAACTTCGCCGGCGGCCAGGCGTAAAGATGCGCTGGTTGCGACAGGCGCTGTACCGGCCTGCTCCACGCCATACGCCAGGGCCGACAATCCCGCCAGCACCATTCCTAAAAGCTGCGACATCTTCATGCCTGTTCTCCGACTAACATACTATTCCCTTGTTCAGGGCTTGTCCCCGCTGCTTGCCGTGCTCAGCGGAATGTCCTTCTTCTTCGAGTGGCACAGGCGGCATTCGGATACCGGGAACGCAACCTTGCCGTGGCAAACGCCGCATTTCTGGCCCAGCAGGATCGCCGCCATGCTGATCTGATTGGCGCCTTTCTGCGGAATGAATATCGCCGGGTGGCAGTTGGAGCAATCCAGCCACTGGGTATGCTGCTTGTGCGGATAAACCACATCAGGCATCGAGCCCTTGACCTCGCGCACGATGTTGAGGTCCATCACGATAGGCTCGGCCGCCGGATCGTTGCGATCATAGCGCGGATTAATGCTCTTGTTGGCGATCGCCTGCACCCAGTTTACCCGATTGCCCCAGGTACTTGCAGGCAATCCTGCAAGGCCTTGTTGCGGCGGCAGCAAGGCATGCGTGCCATCGTTGGTCGGGTCGTGGATGCCGTCCTCGGCCGGCGGCAGGTTGGCCTTGCTCCTGGGGCGCAGCAGCCGGTTGAAGGGGATGGCGGCGCCAGTGGCGGGCTGTGCCGCGACCGCCGCCGCGATGGGCGCGGGCGCAGCTGCCGGAGCCGGGACTGCCGCTGCTGCAGCGGGTTTTTCCGCTTCTTTCGCTGCAGCTTCTTTCGCCGCGGGCTTGGCGGCCGCTTTGGCCGGTGCAGCCGCCTTGGCCGCCTCTTTCGCCTTGGCTACCATGAAATCGACCGCGCCTTTGATCTCGGCATCCGAGTAGGCCGGCTGGCCGCCTTTCGGAGGCATGCCTTTGGCGGTACCCTGCAGCGCGCTGCTATAGAGGCTGGAGACGCCGCGCGCGATACGCGGCGACCAGTCTTCGGCATTGCCGAATCGCGGGGCGCCGGCGATGCCGTTCGCATGGCACATCGAGCAGGTCTTATCATAGACCGGATTGCTGGCGGCCTGCGTAACGGCAGGCATCAACGCGGTAGCAACGAGAATTACCAGGAGTGTATTGTTAAATTTCATCATCCACCTCTACTTCTGCACAGCCGCGCCCGAGGCGGGTGTTACGAGTTTCTGAATAGTGCTTTCATGGACCTGCGTGGGCGTTCCCGGTTTGCCGGAATGGCACAGATTGCAGTTTTCGATCGACCAGGCAATTTCGCCGTTATGGCAGGCCCCGCAGAACTGGCCATCGATGATCTTGACCATGTTGATTTCATTGCCGCCGGCCTTGAACTTGAAGCCCAGGTCGGCATGGCAGACCTTGCAGCGGAAACGAATCCGATGGAACCAGTGCGGGAAAATAGCCGGGCGCATACCGGCTTTATCGGCATAGTTGTTGATGACGATATCCCCATATTCGGCATTGGCCGTCGGGATATCGACGAACAGCAGCATCCCGGTTATCAGAGCCGCCATCAGCGCCATGAACGCTGTCCATCCTTTTCGTTTCCTCATTTACCGATCCTTGTTGCGTTAGTTGAAATCTGGTTGCCACCCGACACCTATTTCAAAATCAGGAACACCTGGTTACCTGAATATCTGCCGGGTAAAATCACTGGCGCGGAATAATTAAGACTTAAAGAGCTGATTATTTTAATTCAACTACTCATCCGGGTCTAATAGTTGCCGAACGTCCGTCCCACTTGTAGAAACAGCAAAGCATTTTCCTTGCCATCCTGAACGGAGATCGTTCCGGTCAGACCTATGTCGATACGGCCGATGCGATAGTCAAGGTGTTGCTCAAGGGAATACCCGACCGGGTTGGCATCCGCGTTCGCATCTCCCAGCAGGCGCGCGTTGGACTGCTGCATATTGATGTTGGCAAGCCCCGAGTAGCGCAGGTTATTGATGCCGAAAGCCCGTGAATGCTGGTAGTTGGCGCTGCCCGAGGTATAGATCGTGGTTTTTGCTTCACCGCCGGCGTCCAGTCCGCTCGTGCCCTGGCGGTTCCATTGGATATTGAAATTGGCCGAGGCCGTCGCATACGTGGATAGCTGTATCCTGCCATTGCTTTGCAGGCTGATGAACTGGTTATCGGAAGCCAGGGCGCCCATGGTTCGCGTATCCGTCGCGGAAAGGCTGACCGTGCCCGACATCGAATCGCTGGGGGATATCTGCCAGGCAAGAGAGCCACTACTGCTCAGATTGCTGCTCTGCCCATTCTGGTCGACCCAATTGACCGTCAGCGCTTGATTGACGCCGAGATGCAGCGAGGAAAGCGCGCTCAATCGGTAATCGCGGCTAAGGCCGTGCGATCCCCCGGTGGAGAATGTCTGGCTGGATCCCGAGTCCGATGTCTGGTTGGTCGCACTGCCGGAAACGTTCCAGTTGTAGGAAAAATTCCCAAGTGTGAGAGGGTCGCCGTTATAGCTGGCATTGCCGCTCTGGGTGCTGGTGATGCTGGTAGAGCCGCTATCGGCATTCACCGCCACGATGGTGCCGCTCGCCCCCAGCGAGAGGTTGCGCGTGGGGTTATAGGTTGCCGAGAGATTGCCGCTTAAACTCTGCGTCTGATTGGAAACATCGTTAATCGCGGACGACGCATCGAAATAATTCAAGCCCGCGGTGACGTTGAGCGCCAACTCCTCCTTGGGCCTCCACGTAGCGAACGAGCTCGCCTGGGAATACCGCGAACTGGTTGTGTTGATCTCGTTGGAACTGCGTATGCGCAATACGGAATCCGAGATGCGAGCATTGCTGTCGACGGACAGGTTGGCCGCCGGACTATAGCTGTGCCGCGCATTGACCGAATTCAGCACCAGCCCTTCCTTGTTTTGCGAACGGCTGGTTTCGGTACGGTCCACATCCAGGCCAATATGCTGCTGCCCAAGCGAAGTCGAGTACGAACCCTGCCAGGTTTCGACGACATCGTCACCGTTCAGCTTGCTCGTCATCGTGCTGTTCTGGTAGGCCACGCTGTAATTGCTGTCGCCAGTGGGAGGGCGGTAGGCCTGGCGCAGCGAGAAGCGCTTGCTCTGCATATCGTCGGAAGTCAACGGCGTGCTGGTGCTGCTGTCGGAAACCGAGAAAGCCGCCGAAAAAGGAAATCTGCTCTGGGGAAATAATGAAAAATCGCCGAATCCCGTCAGCGAACTGCTCTTGCTTTCGCCATTGCGATCGCCGGAATCCTGCACGCCTCTGGACAGTCCGATGCCGCCACTGACGGTAGCGAACCACGGCTGCCATAAATAACTCGTCGCCCGCAGATCGAGGCGCTGCGAATGATTCATATCGAGGGGGCGGTCCGAGCTTTTCATCATGCGAAAAACATCGGTCGTATAACCGCCCCAGCGGATAGGGGCCAGGCCCAAACCGAAAATCCCGGGACCAGTTGCGGTGTTCTTGGCAGACTGGGCGAGTTGCGTAATCGTATCCGGTTTTTCATCGGCCGGTCGCCTGGGGGCTACCGCCGGCGTATTCATATCGCCAGAACCGTCATTGCCGGGGGGGGGGGGCGGAGCGGTGGATCTGGACAATCGCAACAATAGCCCGGAAGAGCCAAACTGTTGCTCAAGTTGCTTTTCAGCGGCAATCCCGGCTTCCGTTTGCGCGATGGGCCGATTCTCGGGAGTAGCCAGCTCACTCGACAATCGCAGCTTGAGCGAACCAGGTTCGGCGCCAAATGCCGTCCGCTGGCCTGTAACCACCAGGCCAATAACCGCACACTTCAGCAGGATGGCTGCCGCATTCCGCATTTACCACCCCTCTAAGCACTTCTTCGACTCAACCATAGCAATGACCTGCAGATTATGGAACTGCGCTACCCGGCCGACATGAAGCATCTCCTCGTACCGATATAGAAGCCTTCAAGCAAGAACCTATCCCGACTGCCACATACCGGATATTCCGCTTAAAACCGGCCCCGCTTGGTCTTTTCTTATATGTTGGCTACCACTCATAGTTATATGCTTGATTTATATAAATAACAAGCAGTTCCATCGTCTTTTTAAAGATAAACTGGAAATTTAAAAAAAAACAAACAGATTCACTAAACCAGTCTGCCCGGAATACAGAAAGGACATCATTTTCAAGACTGAATAAAAACGCGGGAAATTACATCATGGATTTGCCCGGATGATGTCGATCCCGGTTCTGCATATATGCAACTCTGGAGAGCCTAAGCGCATATATATAGCTCTTGCCACGACTATCGATTATTACGGCTTCTTGTCATCCTTGGCCTGCGGAGTTGCAATCTCTATAGTAGCTGCGGTACGCAGACGCGCCAGAGATTCTTTCCCGGCTTGGATTTGTCGCTCACGCATCAGCAATTCGCGCGCGCGCGCTTCAACATCTTTAAATTCGCGTAGCTTAGGCATAACACGTTCGTCAAGGCGAAACAGGACGACCCCTTCAAGTGTGGTGATCGGTTCGGACACAACCCCCAACTGCGCCTTGTCGATATGGTTCTGTATCCCCTCCGGCAACATGCCACGGTGGACATATCCCAGATTCCCGCCTTGATCTGCGGAGGCATCGCCCGAGCGCGCACGCGCCAGTTTGGCAAAATCCGCCCCTCGTGTAAGCTGTAGATAGATTTCCTGCGCCTCGGCACGTGCACTATCCCATTCCGGCGTTTGAGCCGAGGGGGCCACTTTCAGAAGTATCACCGACAGGCGCAATTTCTCAGGCTCGGTAAACAGCTCATTATGCTGGTCGTAATAAGCACGCACCTCGTCTTTGGTTATTGCCGGAATTTCGCGTTGTATTTTTTCCACCTGTTCCAGCAGATTTTGCCGCGCGAGCTGTTCCCTGAGCCCAGGCAATAGCTTCTCGCGCTGCTCCTTCCACCTTGGCGACGAGGCATACCGAGACTCATAGCCTGCCACTTCCTGTTCAATTTTGGCTGCGTCCGGTTTGAGGCCTAACCGATCAGCCTCTTCCAGAAGCAACGCTCGCTCAATCAGTTGATCAGTCACCTCCTTACGCACCGCTTCGGCCTGCCCTTCCTGCATCTTGCCGTGATAGAAACGTTGACGAACTGCAGCTACATACAATGCCTCGAATTCCCGCATCGTAATGACCCTGCCGTTAACTTTGGCAAATACCGGCTCAACCTGAACTTGTGCGCGGTTCTCAGGCAGGCTGTCTGCAGCTCCCGCCGCTTTTACCAAGATCATTCCCAGACACAAGATGCTTACCAAGGCAGAACAGCAACTGACACCTTCACGTCTACGCATAGCAACGTTCCTAGCAAATAAAAAGCGGGCCGACATTCCGGCCCGCTGCATATTATAAATAAACCGCTCCTACTTGTTGTGGCAAGTCAGGCACACTGCACTACCGGCATTAGATATCCGCAAAAAAGTCGCGTTAGTGGAGGAGTGAGGATCATGGCAGCTAGCACACTCTACTGACGGCCCAACGTTGCCGGAGTTGTTGAAGAGAGGAAAGTCAACCTTATCGCGAGTAGCATTGGCATCCGTACTCACCCAAAACACCTGGGTAGCGCCAACAACCTTGGCCAGCACTTTACTTTGATTGAAATCGCCGTCGTTACAGGTTCCGCTGACTACCGATCCGCCGCCTCCGGTAAGACCGCCGCCGCAGAACTGAATCGCAACCGGGTGGTCGTTCGTAAGATCGGTGCTAAGCATCGCAACCGTCGTACCAGGCATCTGCCCACTGGCTCCGACGTTGGCTGTCCAGGTGGCCCCCGCCAGCCTTGCGCCGGCCGCATTGTAGCCGCCAGAGCCCGGCGCATTGATCATGTTATCCATGGCTTGCGTGCCGTCATGGCAAGACAGACAGGCCAGAGAAACGGAAGTCGCTAGGCTGACCGTACCGTCGATAGTGCTGGATGTCGCCGAGCTATATGTTGTATATACGCTTGGCGGCAGCGCCTTGTTCCACAAAGGTGCCTTGACACTGGTGTTGGCTCCGTGCGGCGTATGGCAGAACACGCAGATTTCCGCAGTTCCGGCCGTAAGGTGATTCGAGCCTGTACCGCCGGTACTCAGGTTGTGCTTGGTAGTACTAATGCCGGCTAATGCCTGGGACCCGAAAGCCAGTGCAAAAGCGAAAACCAGAAGGGGGAACAGCAAATCCGCCCAGCCCGTTTTGTCACGCATATGTAGTTTCATGATCCCGCTCCTTAATTTAGAACAACAATTTTCTCTAAAACTTCGAACATACAATCTTGACTCTTGCAACCACCTATGCATCTTTCATGCCAGACTGAATTAAAGAATAAAATCACATCCCTCTTTAATCAGCCATTCCAATGCCACTTAGAAGATTGTTGCAGACCGTTCCAAGGCATCCACAATGAAAAAAATTAACATTACAAAACAATATGTTAAATTTAAGATAGCCTCATCGCCATTTGCATCCTTTTTCTAGAATGGTGATGTATCCATATAATAAATAATATAAAAACCTTTATATCCTGATTTTATATAAAACCCGGCCCCGTGTAAAGATATTTGGATTATTTTATCTTGTATTATTTCCGAGAAATGAGAATTTAATATTTCCGTTATTGATTAAAACAACCCTAGAGACGCAGTGTCCGCTTTCTTGAATCTCACTGCCGGCTCTAGCTAGCAGCGACTTATCCAAAGCCCGTAAATTATCGGGACGTTTCTGCATTATGTTTTTTCCCCAAATATCCATCCTGCGGAGCAAGCGCGGCAGGGCGATAAACCTCCAATTTGTGGAACCATTGGTCAACCATGTACACGCGACCATCCTCATCCACGTAAATACCTGATGGCAACATATATTGCGCCGGCCCATCCTCAGCAGAGCGGTCACCAATAAATAACAGCAAATCGTCGTCAGGGCTGAATATCTGGAAATTGCCAAAAGCCGCGTCGATTACATACAGATTTCCGTTCGCATCCGTTGACGCTTCCTTAGGCCTGGCGAAACTGCCGTACTGCTTACCGACTTGGCCAAAATTTCTAAGATACTTGCCGTTACTGTCAAATACCTGTATCCGGAAATTGGCACCATCGACGACATACAGACTGCCGCCTTTCCCAATCGCGACGTCGCGCGGCAGATTGAGTTCTCCAGGCCCATTACCGCGTTTTCCGATATCGAACAGGACATTACCGCTGTGCGCATCCATGACGCGCACGCGATGATTCTCGGAACTTACCCCGCCTATATCCACTACGTAAAGCCGCTCCCCTTTTTTGTCCACAGTAACGCTGGTTAGGCGATCGAACATCGAAGGGCCTCCCAGCTGGCGCAGAAATTTACCGTCTCGGTCATAAATCAGGATGTGTTTTGTGGTTGCGTCTGCGACATACAGCGTGCCGGCATCATCCACATCAATACCTAACGGCTTCATGAGACGCCCGGGGTCGCTATCGCCAACAGTGAAGTAGCGGCCTTCCGGCACATCGAATACCTTGACCACGCGAGCGACCGTATCAGAAACGAAAATTCGCCCGCGATGCACAGCGACAGCATAAGGCTTGCGTAGCGGGTCATTGCCGCCATGCTCCGTCGTCCCTACCACCAGTTTTTTCAGACTGGATTCCTCTTTCTCGGGCACAACGTCGGCGCTGCCGTAAATGACGCGCTCGAACACGAATCTTGCCTCTTCCGGCGGCGGCGGGAACACTAGGGCGCTGTCCTTGGTCTTGGTTTTCACTGGCTGGTCAGGAAGCTGAGCGCAAGCCGCCAATCCCAGCAGCAGCGCGCAGACCAGCCAGTTGATCAGTTTTCTCCATGAGAAAAAATAGCGATTCGACATACAAAAATTCCTCACGATACTATTAAGCCAAATGAAATTTGCCTAAGTGGCAGCGCCAACCTTCCCGCTTTTTAAGAAAGGTTGGAATTTTAATGAATATAGCCGATTTTGAGGTATAAAAGTTTCATTAATCATGCCCCTCTTCTATTCTCGATAGCATGTAATCCAAAGCAGCATTGGCCTGGGCATCCGAAATCGAGGCATTGCCGCCCTTGGGCGGCATGGCGCCTTTGCCCTTCATCACCGAATGCAGCAAACTGGAGCGACCGCCGGCTAAACGGGCTCGCCAGTCTGCGAGCACGCCTAATTTGGGTGCCTCGCTGGCAGAGCCGGCTGCATGACAGGTGGCACAAGTCTGTTTGTATATATTGCGCCCATCGGCAGCATTTGACGTCGAGCTCAGCGCCAGCGCCAGAAATGCCGCCAAATTCAACATCCTCATCGTTCCATCTCCTTCTGTCGCCTCCTCTCGTAAAGGAGCGCTCAGTCCAGTCATTGGCTACATGTTAAAATCCCTGAGCATCGGACCGTCAGGCCCTGGCTAAATGCTTTTAACTCGGTAGAAGCAACACACATGCCAAGGGAATTCAAAAACAGGTACAGATATTGCTCGGGAAATGCTCGCAACGCTTACCCGACTTGAAAGAAATCCAGCGAATGAAAATACCCGTGATACCTACCCTTCCAGAAACCCTGCTTTTTCATCTGTCGCGAACATGCGCCGCGCTGGCGCTCATGCTGTCCATAGCATCGCTGGGCAACGACTTGATTTCCCCCGCTGCCGCCGGCGAGCGCCCCCTGAAGTCGGACGAAATCAAGCCGGAACTGCTGTACCACAATTACTGTTCGGTCTGTCACGGCGATCGCGGAGATGGTCATAGCCGCGCGAGTACCTCGCTGGTACCGCCTCCACGCGACTTCACCACTGCGACCAATCTGACACGGGAAATAATGATCGCCACCGTGACCAATGGCAAACCGGGTACGGCAATGACCAGCTGGAAAACCCAGTTGAGCGGCAAGGAGATCGAAGCGGTCGTCGATTACATCCGCAACGGTTTCATGCAGGCCGCGCTGGACCCGCTGGTAGCGCGCGGCCGCAGCGTCTACGGCCATTATTGCACCACTTGCCACGGCGAGAGCGGCAAGGGCCCTCTGGTAGCCGATACCCGCATGACCACGCCACCAGATTTATCGGTCTCGCAGACCAAGGGCGGGCCCAACCGCGAACGCCTGATCGCATCGATTGCCCACGGCAAGCCGGGCACGGCGATGGAAGGCTTCGACAAGAAGCTTCCGGAGCAGGACATCGATGCCGTAGCGGATTATCTGCTCAAGGTCATCATGGTCGGACCCGTTGAATCCATTTCCGGCACACGCGCCCGCGGCGGCCAACCGCAGGAAGCGGCTTCCGTGACCGCGGACGCCGGCAAATCCACCACGGCCAGTGCGGATCTTCCACTGCCCAAAGGGCTGACGGGTGATCCGCAGCGCGGCCAAAAGTTCTACCTGACCAACTGCTCCGCCTGCCATGGCGCCAAGGGCGACGGGCAAGGTCCGCGGGCGTTCTTCATCAGCCCCAGGCCGCGCAACTTCCTGGACAAATCCTCCGCCGGCTTCAACCGGCCGATGCTGTTCGCAGCCATTTCCATGGGGAAAAACGGCACGGTCATGCCGGCCTGGAGCAAGGTGCTGGATGACCAGCAGATCGCCGACATTGCGGAGTTCGTGTATCGCACCTTCATCCGGGCCAACGCCAGCGACCGCACAGGGAACAAATGAGGCGTCGATTGCCGGGAATGGTATTCCTGGCCTTGATCCTGTTTTCCGCCCCGGCCTTATGCAATACGGACCGCCCTGCGCCAACCGCTCATGGCAGCGCGAGCGGCCAGGCCAGGATCGAGGCCGGGCGGAAGATTTACAACTTCCGCTGCTACTTCTGCCACGGCTATTCCGGCAACGCCAAAACCGTCGCAGCCGGTTTTGTCAATCCACCGCCGACAGACTTTACCGCTGCCGATGCCGGCCGCGTCACGCCGGAATATATTGTCGGCATACTGCAGCACGGCAAGCCGGGTACGGCAATGAAATCATTTTCGGGAATTCTCTCGAAACCGGAAATGGAGCAGGTCGCGCATTTCGTGGCGGACGAATTCGTCCGCAAGAAAGGCCCCAATACCCGCTACCATACGCCGGAAAACGGCTGGCCCAACCACGAGCGTTATCGGGCGGCATTTCCGTTCGCCACCGGCGAGATCCCGTCGGACCGGCCGTGGGAATCCTTGAGCAAGGAGCAGGCTGCGGGCAAGCGCCTGTTCATGTCGAGCTGCATCAGCTGCCACAACTCAGCCAGCACGGACAGGGGCGGCATCGCCTGGGAAAAGCACCCGCTGTCTTACCCGCGCAACCATTATTCACCCACCGACCCCCAGACCCTGCAGACAATGAACGCCAAGTCGCTGGATGCGATGACCAGCGCCAGCCCTTATGTGCTGCACGACATCCCACCGAGCGTGGCCAATCTTTCGGCGCAGGAAAGCCGCGGCAAGGCGCTGTTCGAACACAACTGCGCGTTCTGCCATGCCGCCGACGGCACCGGCAAGAACTGGATCGGCAGCTTTTTGGAGCCTCACCCCCGCGACCTGCGCGACCCCGACTTCATGAGCCATATGACACGCGCCCGGCTGACGTCGGCCATTCGCGAAGGCCTGCCCAACACGTCGATGCCCGCGTGGAAATCCGTGCTCGGCAAAGATCAGATCGCCGCCATCGTCGCCTACATTTCCAAGGCTTTCCACCCCTTGCCGGACTGATGCTCCATCGGTTGCGTCAGCAGCATTGCCGTTTCAAGGCCGGCGTAAGTGCATGACACTGCATGCTATAATCCGCGCCTCTTATGACCTCGACACGCATTTTCGACAAACTCGCCATCTTCGGCGTCGGCCTCATTGGCGGCTCGGTGGCGCTCGCGATGAAACAGGCCGGGCAGACCGGCAGGATCGTCGGCGTCGGACGCAACGGCGAAGCGCTTAAACAGGCCATCCAGCTCGGCGTCATCGACGAAGCCGCCACCGCCGAGGATGCCGTCAGGGATGCCGACCTGGTGCTGCTCGCCACGCCTGTCGGCCACTTTTCCGCGATCATGCGGTCCATCGCGCCCCACCTCGCCCCGCAAGCCGTCATCACCGATGCCGGCAGCACCAAGGGGGATGTCGTCGCGGCAGCCCGCAGCCGCTTGCAGGACAAGCTCAGGCGTTTCGTACCGGCACACCCCATCGCCGGCGCCGAAAAAAGCGGGGTCGCGGCAGCCCGCGCCGGCCTGTTTCTGGATAAGGACGTCGTGCTCACCCCGCTTAAGGAAACCGATGGCGACGCGATACGCAAGGCCGATGCCTTGTGGCAGGGCTGCGGCGCCCGCGTCAGCCACATGTCGGCGGAAATGCATGACGAGATTTTCGCCGCGGTCAGCCATTTGCCGCACTTGCTGGCATTCGCGCTGGTGGCCGATATCGCCAAACGCGCCAACGCCAGGCAATTGTTCGGCTTTGCCGCCGGCGGCTTTCGCGACTTCAGCCGTATCGCCGGCAGCTCGCCGGAAATGTGGCGCGACATCAGCCTCGCCAACCGCAACGCGCTGATGGCCGAGCTGGATGCCTACCAGGCGCAGCTTTGCGAATTGCGCGGCATGATAGAGCGCAACGACGGCCCGGCGCTGGAAGCGCTGTTCAACCGGGCGCGCGAAGCCCGCGGCGCCTGGATCAGAAATCTGGAGAAACAGTAAGCGCCGATGAACGCCGATGAACGCCGACAAAATCCCAAGCCCCTTGCTTGCTTGATGCCATGCAAGAGAACCATATTCGCCCGACCGGTATTCCAGCCACTTAATATCGGCGTTCATCGGCGTTCATCGGTGGTTTAATCATTTTATGGAAACCCTGACCCTTTTCCCCGCCCGTGCCGCCGCCGGCACCGTCCGCCTGCCCGGCTCAAAAAGCATTTCCAACCGCACGCTGTTGCTGGCCGCATTGGCAGATGGCGCCACCGCCGTGCGCGACCTGTTGGCCTCGGATGACGTGGAACGCATGCTGGAGGCATTGCAAACGCTGGGCGTGGCGCTGAGTAAAACCGGCGCCGACGACTGGCGCGTGGAAGGCGTGGGTGGCCCTTTCCCGGTCAAGCAGGCGGAGCTGTTCCTGGGCAATGCCGGCACCGCATTCCGGCCATTGACGGCGGCGCTGGCGCTGTCCCGCGGGCACTACCGGCTCTCCGGGGTCGCCCGCATGCACGAGCGCCCCATCGGCGACCTGGTGGAGGCGCTGCGCCAGGCCGGTGCGGACATCTCCTACCTGGGCAATGAAGGTTTCCCACCGCTGGAAATCCGGCCGGGCGCGGTCAAAGGCCACAAGGTCAGCGTGCGCGGCAACGTTTCCAGCCAGTTCCTCACTGCCCTACTGATGGCGCTGCCCATCACCGGCCGGCAAACCACGATAGAAGTCGTCGGCGAACTGATCTCCAAACCTTATATCGAAATCACGCTTAACCTGATGTCGCGCTTCGGCGTCGAGGTGCGGCGCCAGGATTGGCATTCGTTCACGATCCCGGCCGACAGCCGCTACGTCAGCCCCGGCACCTTGTTCGTCGAAGGCGACGCCTCGTCCGCCTCGTATTTTCTTGCCGCCGGCGCCATAGGAAAAGGCCCGGTCCGGGTGGAAGGCGTGGGCCGCAGCAGCATCCAGGGCGACGTGAGATTCGCCGAAGCGCTGGCATTGATGGGTGCCGACATTGCCATCGGCGACAACTGGATGGAGGCAAGCTGCAGCGGCAGGTTGCGCGCGCTCGACCTCGACTGCAACCATATTCCCGACGCCGCGATGACGCTGGCCGTGGCCGCGCTGTTCGCTGACGGCGCCACCACGCTGCGCAACATCGCCAGCTGGCGCGTGAAAGAAACCGACCGCATCAAGGCGATGGCGACCGAGTTGCGCAAGGTAGGCGCAACGGTGGAAGAAGGCGCTGACTATATTCGCGTCATGCCGCCGGCCAGCCTGACGCCCAATGCCGCCATCGACACCTATGACGATCACCGCATGGCGATGTGCTTCTCTCTGGTAAGCTTAGGCGGTGTGCCGGTCACCATCAACGATCCGAAATGCGTGGCCAAGACTTTCCCCGATTACTTCGAACGTTTCGGAAAAATCCTCCACCCATGAGTAGCGCCACCCCCGTCATCGCCATCGACGGCCCTTCCGCATCCGGCAAGGGCACCGTTGCGCAGCTGGTCGCAAGACAGCTCGGTTTTCATTACCTCGATTCCGGCGCGCTGTACCGCATCGTGGCGTTTGCCGGCAAACAGGCCGGCATCCCCTGGCAGGACGAGGCGGCGCTGGCATCCCTTGCGGCAAAACTCGACATCCGTTTCGAAAATGGCGAGATACTCATGGGCCACGACAACGTCAGCGACGCGGTGCGCTCGGAGGAGATGAGCCGGGGCGCCTCTGAAGTGGCGGTGCACCCGCTGGTAAGGCGCGCGCTGCTTGGGCTGCAGCATGGTTTCCGCAGGGCGCCCGGGCTGGTGGCGGATGGCCGCGACATGGGCTCGGCGGTGTTTCCCGAAGCCACCACCAAGGTGTTTTTGACCGCCAGCGCGGCGGTGCGCGCGGAGCGCCGGTATAAGCAGTTGATCGACAAAGGAAACCATGCTAATCTAGCGCAGATTTTGGCTGACATCGAAGCGCGCGATGCGCGCGACATGCAGCGAAGCGCCGCCCCACTTCGGCAATGCGCGGATGCGATTCTGCTGGACACCAGTGAACTGACCATCGACCAGGCGGTCGACGCAGTCCTGGCAATAGCCAGAAAAACCTCCGCCATTAAGTGAGGAGTCCGTAAGCCCCACCAGCTTGCGGTTTTTTTAATTTTCCCCGTCGCCTGACGGGTTATTTTATTAGGTATTTTAATGTCCACTGCCAACCCTTCCATGGAAAGTTTTGCCGCGCTTTTTGAAGAAAGTCTCGAACGCCAGGAGATGCGCTCCGGTGAAGTAATCACCGCTGAAGTCGTGTCCGTGGATGATGACTTCGTCGTCGTCAATGCCGGCCTCAAGTCCGAAAGCATCATCCCCACCGAAGAATTCCGCAACGATCGCGGCGAGCTTGAAGTCAAGGCCGGCGATTTCGTCAAGGTAGCCATCGAGTCTCTCGAAGACGGCTACGGCTCCACCAAGCTGTCGCGCGAAAAGGCCAAGCGCCTCGCGGCATGGCTGGACCTGGAAGAAGCAATGACCGAAGGCCGCATCGTCAAAGGCGTGATCAACGGCCGCGTCAAGGGCGGCCTGACCGTGATGATCAACGGCATCCGCGCCTTCCTGCCGGGTTCGCTGGTGGACATGCGCCCGGTCAAGGACACCACCCCTTACGAAAACAAGGAGTGGGAATTCAAGGTCATCAAGCTCGACCGCAAGCGCAACAACGTCGTGATGTCGCGCCGCGCCGTGCTGGAAGAGTCCATGGGCGCCGACCGCGAGGCGCTGATGTCGTCGCTGACCGAAGGCACCGTGGTCAAGGGCATCGTCAAGAACATCACCGACTACGGCGCTTTCGTCGACCTGGGCGGCATCGACGGCCTGCTGCACATCACCGACCTGGCCTGGCGCCGCGTCAAGCATCCGTCCGAAGTGCTGGCCGTGGGCGATGAAGTCGAAGCCAAGATCCTCAAATTCGACGCCGAGAAGAACCGCGTCTCGCTGGGCATGAAGCAACTGGGCGACGACCCGTGGGTCGCGCTGACCCGCCGCTACCCGGTCAGCACCCGTCTGTTCGGCAAGGTCACCAACCTGACCGACTACGGCGCTTTCGTCGAAATCGAACCGGGCATCGAAGGCCTGGTCCACGTTTCCGAAATGGACTGGACCAACAAGAACGTGCATCCGGCCAAGATCGTCCAGCTGGGCGACGAAGTCGAAGTGATGATCCTGGAAGTGGACGAAGACCGCCGCCGCCTGTCCCTGGGCATGAAGCAGTGCAAGTCCAATCCCTGGGACGATTTCGCCGCTTCGATGAAGAAGGGCGACAAGGTCAGCGGCCAGATCAAGTCGATCACCGATTTCGGTATCTTCATCGGCCTGGCCGGCGGCATCGACGGTCTGGTGCACCTGTCCGACCTGTCCTGGAGCCAGCCTGGCGAAGAAGCCATTCGCGGCTTCAAGAAGGGCGACGAAGTCGAGGCCGTCATCCTCAGCATCGACGTGGAAAAAGAACGCATTTCCCTGGGCATCAAGCAGCTCTCCGGCGATCCCATGACCAGCGCCAGCTTTGACAAGGGCACGCTGGTCAAGGGCACGGTCAAGAGCCTGGACGCCAAGGGCGCCGTGATCGATCTGGGCGGCGAAATGGAAGGCTATCTGCGCGCTTCTGAAGTCTCCCGCGAAAAAGTGGAGGACATCCGCAACGTGCTCAAGGAAGGCGACGAGGTCGAAGCCAAGGTCATCAGCATGGATCGCAAGAACCGCACCGTCAACCTGTCGATCAAGGCCAAGGATATGGCTGACGAGGCAGATGCCGTACAGAAGTACAGCAATGACAGCGGCAGTGCCGGCACCACCAACCTTGGCGCGCTTCTCAAGGCCAAGATGGATGGCAAAAACAACGAATAACGACGGGGCCGACATGACCAAATCGGAACTCATCGCCAAGCTGGCGGCTCGTTTTCCCCAGCTTGTCGTCAAGGATGCGGAACTGTCCGTCAAGACAGTGCTCGATGCGATGGCTGACAAACTGGCAGCCGGCGAACGCATCGAGATTCGCGGGTTCGGTAGTTTCAGCCTGAACTACCGTCCTCCACGCCTCGGCCGCAACCCCAAGACCGGCACCAAGGTGCAAGTACCCGAAAAGTACGTTCCGCACTTCAAGGCCGGCAAGGAGTTGCGCGAACGCGTGGATTTCCCGGACTGACAGCCGTTTTTATTGAAATGGTTTTGACTAGCGGCGCAATCGCAAGATTGCGCCGCTTTTTTACTGGTAAAATTGGCATCTATGCGTTATCTCTACACATTGCTTTCGATAGTCCTGTTTTTCGCGGTGCTGGGCTTCACCGTAAAAAATGCCGAACCGGTCACACTGCATTATTATCTCGGTCTGGCATGGAGCGCGCCGCTAGTGTTGGTGGTGCTGGTCAGCTTCGGCATCGGCATCGCTTGCGGCATCATGGCCTGCCTCGGCATCGTGGTACGCCAGCGGCGGGCGTTTTCCGCGTTGCGGCATGAGCTTTCCACGCTCAATCCCGACAGCGGCGCCACGTCGGCCCCGCGGTAACTTCTTTCATATTCCGGAATGAGTTGACGCATGGATTTCGAATACTGGTGGCTGCTGACGCTGCCGTTCTTTTTCGGCCTGGGCTGGATCGCGGCGCGTATCGACATCGGCCAGCTGCTCACCGAGACCAGCACGCTGCCGGCATCGTATTTCCGCGGGCTGAATTTTCTCATCAGCGAACAGCCGGACAAGGCCATCGAGGCTTTCACCGAGGCGCTGCGGGCGGACTCCAACACGCTGGAACTGCACTTCGCGCTGGGCAGCCTGTTCCGCCGTACCGGAGAGATGGACAGGGCCATCCGGCTGCATCAGGGCCTGCTGGACCGGGAAAACCTGGGAGAGCCGCAAAAATTGATGGCGCTGGCGGAACTGGCGCAGGACTATCTCAAGGCCGGCCTATTCGACCGCGCCGAGGAAATTTTCATCAAGCTCACCGAAACCCGCTATGCGAATTCGGCCTTGCGTGCACTGCTGGAAATCTATGTGCGCGAGAAGGAGTGGTCACAGGCGATAAGCGCGGCTCAACGCCTGGAGGCGCTGACCGGCAAGCCGCTGCGCATGGAAGTCGCGCAATTTCACTGCGAACTGGCGCAGCAGCAGATTTTGCTCGGCCAGATAGACCAGGCCCGCGTCAATCTCGCGGAAGCGCTCGAAACCAACCGCGACTGCGTGCGCGCCAATGTCATGCTGGGCGATCTCGAAGCCGCTTGCGGTGATCATGCAAAGGCTCTGGCCGCTTGGCGCGCCATCGAACTGCAAATCCCGGATTACATCGAACTGGTCGCTGAGCGCATGATGATGAGCTGGCGCAGCCTGGGCAAGACCGAGGGCGGGCTCTCCTGGCTGCAGGATGTCGTACGCAAATACCAACTGGGCGAAACCGCCCAGGTATTGTTCGAGGCCACGCTGGACCTGAAAGGGCCGGAAGCCGCTTACCGCATGGCACATGAGGAAGCCGAACAATCGCCGACGCTCACCGCCCTTGACCGCCTGCTGCAAGCCAAGGTCAGCGGCATGCCCGACGGCGACCTGCGCCTGGTGATGGGCGCGATCCGCGAGAACCTTGAAAAAACCGCCTTCCACCGCTGCACCACTTGTGGCTACACCGCTCGCCAGTTCCACTGGCACTGCCCCAGTTGCAGCGAATGGGAAACCTTCCCGCCGCGCTTCGAGCGCGCCGTCTCATGAACGAATTTATGAACGATCCGAAAATCGACCCCAAAATTATAGTCGCGCTGGACTACCCGGACGCGGCTTCCGCCAACCGGCTGGTGACGCAGCTCGATCCCGGTCTGTGCCGGCTCAAGGTCGGCAAGGAACTATTTACCGCCGAGGGGCCGGCGCTCGTTTCTTCCCTGGTTGAGAAAGGCTACGGCGTTTTTCTCGACCTCAAGTTCCACGACATTCCCAACACCGTAGCCAAGGCCTGCGCTGCTGCCAGCCGGTTGGGCGTGTGGATGCTGAACGTACATGCGCTGGGCGGGCGCGCGATGATGGCGGCGGCACGCGAAGCGGTAGACCAGGCGGCCAACCCGCCGCTGCTGATCGCCGTGACCGTGCTCACCAGCATGGATCGCCAGGCATTGAACGATGTCGGGCTTGCCGGCGAGGTGCGCAGCCATGTGCTGCACCTGGCGCGCATGGCCGATGAATGCAATCTTGCCGGCGTGGTGTGCTCGGCCCAGGAAGCCCCGCTGCTGCGCACCGAATTCGGCAATGATTTTCTGCTAGTGACCCCCGGCATCCGGCCGGCGGACGCCAGCCTCGACGACCAGTCGCGCGTGCTGACGCCGGCCGCAGCGTTGCGCAACGGCGCCAGCCATCTCGTCATCGGCCGCCCCATCACCCAGGCCGCCGATCCGCTCGCGGCGCTGCACCGCATCCATGCGGAAATACAGAACTTTTAATATCCAGAGGAAGTTTCCATGAAAATCAGCGTCATCGGCACCGGCTATGTCGGCCTTGTCACAGGTACCTGTCTGGCAGAGGTCGGCAACGACGTACTCTGCCTGGACCTGGACGCAAGCAAGATCCGCATACTGCGCGAAGGCGGCATCCCGATCCACGAACCCGGCCTCTTGGAAATGGTGCAGCGCAACGTCGCCGCCGGCCGGCTGCACTTCACCACCAGCATCGAGGAAAGCGTCGCGTTCGGCCAGGTGCAGTTCATCGCCGTCGGCACGCCTCCCGACGAGGACGGCTCGGCCGACCTGCAGTATGTCACCGCTGCCGCCCGCAATATCGGCCGCCATATGAACGAATACAAGGTCGTCGTCGACAAATCCACGGTGCCGGTCGGCACTGCGGACAAGGTCCGAGAGGCACTGCAGCAGGAACTCGCCAGGCGCGGCGTCGATACGGAATTTTCAGTGGTATCCAACCCGGAATTTCTCAAGGAAGGCGCTGCGGTCGAGGATTTCATGCGTCCCGACCGTGTCGTCGTCGGTGCCGACGACGAGCGCGCGGTCAATCTCATGCGCGAACTCTACGCGCCGTTCAACCGCAACCACGACCGGCTGGTGGTGATGGACATCAGGAGCGCCGAGCTCACCAAGTATGCCGCCAACTGCATGCTGGCCACGCGCATCTCGTTCATGAACGAACTGGCCAACCTCGCCGACAAGCTGGGCGCCGACATCGAACAGGTGCGCTTAGGGATAGGCTCCGACCCTAGAATCGGCTACCACTTTCTGTATCCGGGCTGCGGCTACGGCGGCTCCTGCTTCCCCAAGGACGTGCAGGCGCTGATCCGCGCCGCCGACAGCATCGGCATGCCGCTCAAGGTACTGAACGCGGTGGAAGAGGCCAATGAAACCCAGAAACGCATCCTGCTGGAGAAAATCAAGGGCCGCTTCGGCGCCGACCTCAAAGGCAAGCACTTCGCGTTGTGGGGGCTGGCGTTCAAACCCAACACCGACGACATGCGCGCCGCTTCCAGCCGCGTCGTGATCGAAGGCCTGTGGGCGATGGGGGCGACGGTCACCACCTACGACCCGGTGGCGATGACGGAGTCCAGGCGCATTTTCGGCAACGACCCGCGGCTGGCGTACGCGGATTCCCCGATGGATACCCTCAACAATGCGGATGCGCTGGTGATCGCCACCGAATGGAAGGAATTCCGCGCGCCGGATTTCGAGGCGGTGAAGGCGGCATTGAAAAATCCGGTGGTTTTCGATGGCCGCAATATGTATGAACCAGCCAGGGTCAAGGCGCACGGCATCGAATATTTCGCCATCGGGCGGCGGTAAGATTGGTGTAAGCTTGCTGGCGCATGATGCCCCCACGGGTTCGGCTCATGCGCCGCTCGCGATTGTCCAATAACATCTAAAGAGGAAAATCATGAAAAAAACACTTATGGTATTGATCAGCGCCCTGGCATTCTCCGTTTCCGCTTGGGCAGCCGTCGATCTGAACAAGGCCACCCAAGCCGAGCTGGAAACCGTCAAGGGCATCGGTCCGGTCAAGGCCAAGGCCATCATCGATTACCGTACCAAGAACGGCAATTTCAAGTCCGCGGATGACCTGGACAAGGTTCCCGGCTTCGGCAAAAAGACTGTGGAAGCCGTGAAGAAAGATATCACCGTCGGCAATGTCACCGCTGCGGCAGCAGGCAAGCCGGAAAAGGCCGTCAAGGACGCCAAGCCTGCCGACAAGACTCCGGCAGCTAAGGACAAGGCGAAGAAATAATTCGCTTATCCAATAAAAAAGGCCCTGCGGGGCCTTTTTTATTGGATAAGCCGGAGTCAGTGGTGCTCCTTGTCGCGCATATGTTCCGCCTGATCGCAAGCCTTGCGGAATCTTTCCAGAGTGCGCTGCACTCGGCCCAGAACGGTATCCGGAGGGAACCGGCCCATTTCGTCCTGGCTTCCGGCCGCAAGGCCGGTCAGCAGTTCCAGCCCCTCCTGTACATTAGTCATGGTACGGATGGTGAACCTGCCCCGCTCCACCGCGCTGACCACCTCCCGATCGAGCAGCAGATGATGGCGGTTGCGGGACGGAATGATCACGCCCTGTTTCCCGTTCAGCCCCAAACGCTGGCATATGCGGAAATAGCCTTCGATCTTTTCGTTGATTCCGCCTATCGGCAGTACTTCGCCGTGCTGGTTGAGCGCGCCGGTAACGGCGATGCCCTGGGGCAAGGCTAAACCGGACAGTGCCGAAATCAATGCAAACAATTCGGCGCATGAGGCGGAATCACCCTCCACGCCATGATATTCCTGCTCGAATACCAGCGAGGCTGACAGGCACAACGGCGTAATGCTGGTAAACGTCGCGGCCAGCCAGTGCTGCAGGATAAACACCCCCTTGTCGTGGTTGGGGCCGCTCATTTCGACTTCGCGGTCAACGTTGATAATACCCTCGTCGCCGGCATAGGCGCGCGCCGAAATGCGTACCGGCGAACCGAAACGGTAATCGCCCAGATCGATCTGCGTTAAGCCGTTGATCTGCCCCACCCGTTCACCATCGACGTCGATCACGATCTCGCCTTCGCCAATGGCCTCGTGCAGGCATTGTTCCGGATAATTGTGACGGGCAATGCGCGCCTGCGCCGCAGCCTCGACATCGGCGACGGAGATCAGCTCGCCGCCGCGCGCCGTGCATACCGTCGCGCTTTCCACCAGCCAAGACTCGAGCCGGCCGAATACGGCGCTTAAGCGCCGCTGGTCGTCCACCTCGCGCTGCATGTCCAGCAGCAGGCGCGCCACAGCGGCTGCCTCCAAATGCGGCAGTTTCAGCCGGCGGCAGGTCTGCGCCGTAAACAACGCGGTGGCTTGGCGTGCAGTTTCGTCGGCGGGAAAGCTTTCGGCGAAATCCACCTTGGTGCGGAAATGGCGGCAGAACTCGGGGTCGAGTTCCTGCAAATGATAGTATTCCTCGCGCGTGCAGATCAGCGCGATCTTCACCTGGATATCGAGCGCCTCCGGCTCCAGTGTCGTTGCGGCCAGCTGGCCCAGCGCGGCGGCGGGCTCCTCGATCTGCAGCCGGCCGTTGCGCAGGAAGCGCTGCAGTTTTTCCCACACCTGCGCGTCGCGCATCAGGTCGCCCAGGTGCAGCATCAGAAAGCCGCCGTGCGCCCGCACCAGGTTGCCAGCACGGATGTGGGTGAAATCAGTCAGCAGCACGCCGCTTTCCGCCTGGTATTCGATGCCGCCGAACAGCGAGCGGAAAATCGGGTCGTCGTCGCGCAATACCGGCGCGCCGGAGACATTGCCATTGTCCACCACCACATTTACCCGATAACGCGCCAGCAGTTCCAGCAGATGGTCGTGTTCGGCGTCTTCCGCGACGGCGGTGGGGACGAACACCTCCAGATTGCCCAGTACGTCGTCGATCAGCTGCTCTATCCAGGCATGCAGCCGCTGCTCGTCTCCCTGCTGCCCGGCCAAGCCGGCCCCCAGCCCCTCCGCCAGCCTGCCGACCAGCGGCTGGACGGCGTGATGGCGCAAGTCGGCCAATGCCTGCTCCATCGCGCGTTCCTTGGGGCGGATTTTTTCCAGGTATTCGCCGATCGATGCACGCAGCTCCTCCTCGGCTTGTTCCAGCACCACGCGCTGTTCTGCGGACATGCTCAACAGCGTTTCCTCCTGCATCGCCTGGCCGTTCTTGTCGAGCAGGTTGAATACCAGCCGACCATCCTCGCGCCGCAGCGCATAGTGCCAGGACGAGGCCAGCGCGGCCAGTTCGGCATAGGCGTGATCGATCTGCGCTTGATAGACCTTGCGCGCGCGGGCGCAGTCGAGGCGGTAGCCTTCCTCGTCCAGCTTGCGCGGAATTTCCACGGTAATATCCTTGGTAAATCCCTCCATGCGGCTTCGCAGCACGCTGCCCTTGCCAGGCAGAAGACGCAGTGCGATCGGTTTTTCCGGTTGGGCGAAATTATGCAAACAGATCAGGTCCGACACCGGCGGGCGGGTCGCGGCGATTTCCTGCATCACGCGGAATAACAGCGAGGAGCGCCCGCTGCCCACTTCGCCCAGCACGAACAGGTTGTAATCGGGCTGGTTGATGGCCAGCCCGAAGCGCGCGGCCTTTTCGGCGCGGTCCTGGCCGATCCAGACCGGATCGGTATTGGTCAGTTCCGAAGTATCGGCGAAGCCCAGGCTGGCGGGGTCGATCTGTAGCGTGAGTGCGGCTGAAGAGAGGGTTTGCGGCATAGTGGCGGTTATTGTTCCCATCGTTGGCGGGCGACGTCGTCGCTCACGCGTGCGTCGACCCAGCGCTCGCCCTCAGGCGTCTGTTCTTTTTTCCAGAACGGTGCCTCGGTCTTGAGGTAATCCATGATGAATTCGCAGGCGGAAAAACATTCGTCGCGGTGGCTGCCGGCAACCGCGACCATGACGATCTGGTCCAGCGGTTCAAGCTTCCCGATGCGATGAATGATCAGCGCATCGAAAAAGTCCCAGCGCGTCCGCGCCCGCTCGATGATCTCGGCGAGCGTTTTCTCGGTCATGCCGGGATAGTGCTCCAGCGTGAGCGTGCCGACGGTGGCGCCGTCGTTGACGTCGCGCACCTGGCCGATGAACGAAGCAACCGCGCCTATGCCGGGGTCGGAGCGGCGCAGGCGGGCGATTTCGGCGCCGGCATCGAAATCCCCGTGCTGGACGCGAACGCTCATCCGCCGGTCACCGGCGGAAAAAACGCCACCTCGTCGCCTGCCGCGACGGGTGCGGCGTCAGGCACCAGTTCCTGGTTGATCGCGGCGCGAATCTGGCGACAGCCGTCGAACTCCTGCTGCCAGGCGCCGCCGCGTGCGGCCAGCCAACGCATCAGGCCGGCAACATCGGCGACATCGTCGGGCAACGCGGCTTCTTCGGCGGACAGGCCCAAGCTTTCCCGCAGCCGGGCAAAATACAGGATGCGGACAGCGCGGTTCAAAGTTCCAGATCCTCGTCCGTGACCGGCCCGCGCGTACCGTTGATCGCCTGCATCATCAGCAGCATGGCTTTCTGTTTGGTCTCTTCGTTTTCCATCGCCTTGGAATTGAACGTAATGCCGAACCGCGAGGCGTATTGCTGAATCAGCATGATCAAAGTGCTTTCGTCTTCCATGATATTTTCCCTAAAATTCATTCAACCACGCGGCGCACCGGGAAAACCTGTTTTAATCCCCGTGTTCCCCGTGGTTCATTCCTTTTCCTCTTCAGTTTCCAGCAAAGCCACCTGCGGCGCTTCGCCCTCCAGTTCCACCTTCTCGATTTGCGAGAAGCGGCGGCTGATCTTCTGGCTGGTGGTATGCACCTCCTGCACGTCTTCGTGCGCCTGGCGGATATGCGTGGCGAGGTTCTGCATGCGCTTGTCGAAGCGCTCGAATTCGCGGCCCAGCTTACCCAGTTCGTCCTTGATGATATGCACCTGCTTGCGCGTTTCCACGTCCTTGAGCACCGCGCGGGCGGTGTTGAGTACCGCCATCAGCGTGGTCGGCGAAACGATCCAGACGCGCTGCTTCTGGGCATATTCCACGACATCGGCATGGTAAGCGTGGATTTCCGCAAATACCGCTTCCGCCGGCACGAACATCACCGCGCCGTCCGAGGTATGGTTGGCGATGATGTATTTGGCAGCGATATCGTCCACATGTTTCCTGACGTCGGCCTTGAACTGGCGCTGCGCCTGCAGGCGCTCGGTCTCAGGGATGCCGGTTTCGTACATGCGATGGTAGTTTTCCAGCGGAAACTTGGAGTCGACCGCGACGGTGCCGGTAGGCTCCGGCAGGAACAGCGCGCAATCGACGCGGGAGCCGTTGGGCAGGGTGTACTGCAAGGCGTAGGCGGTGGGCGGCAGGATATTGCGCACCAGCGCTTCCAGCTGAACTTCGCCAAACGCGCCGCGCGAGCGCTTGTCGCCGAGCAGTTCCTGCAGGCTGACCATGTTGGTGGTCAAGCCGTCGATCTTTTTCTGCGCCTCGTCTATCGTCGCCAGCCGCGCCATCACGCTGATGAAGGTCTCGTTGGTCTTTTTGAAGCCCTCGTCCAGGCGCTCGCCGACCTTGCCGGTGATCTGTTCCAGGCGCCCGTCGACGGTCTTGGCAAGGCTTTCGATGCTACTGATGAGCTGCTGCGTGGCGTTGCGCATGGTGCCCTGAATCATTTCCTGCTCGGCCTTGCCCTGCTCGGCCAATGTCAGGTGCAGCTTTTCCAGCACCTGTTCGCGGGTCGCCGCCAGGCTTTCGGTCTGCGACAGCTGCAGCGCCTGCATGGCGTCGCGCGTGGCCTTGAGTTCCTGCGCCACGGCGCTGCGCAGGCGCTCGGAGGATTCCGCCGAGGCGCTGCTCAAGCGGTCCCCCAGCTTGTCCATGACATTGTGCAAATCCATCAGCATGGCGCGGTGTTTTTCTTCCAGCAGCCCGGCCAGCTGCCGCTGTGTATCGGAAGACGCGCGCAACCGCAGCAGCAGCCAGGCCACGAGCAATAGAGTGGAAAACGCAAACGCCAGGGTCAGGACTTCGATCATGGCGCGATTATAGCGCAGCTTTGCCGCCGCGGCTTTTACGCCCGGCTCACGGGTTCATTTACATGACTGAATTTTCAATGATAATCTGGCTTTTCCGAAATAAAACCCAACCAAGATTGGGCGGTCGATTGTTTTGGGTCGAGACCGAATAACGAGCGGTATTAGACAGGCGATCATCGCCCATGCCACAATGCCTCAGCCCAGACCGAGCACTACAACGTTAAGTGCTTTTCTTGCCTGCCGGGAAAACGTTCTGACCATACGAAAACATCATTCCTGACCGATGAACGACAAGCTCAATTTCGCCGAACTCAAGACCGCCGGGGTATTGCCCTCGCCTAAAGGGGTAGCGCTGACCATCATGAAATTGTGCCAGACGGAAAACGTCTCGCTGCCGGAACTGGCGCACATCATCCAGGCCGACCCGGTCCTGGCCGGGCGCATCATCAAGGTCGCCAATATCGTCAACCCCAACAAGTCGCGTCCCATCGCCTCGGTATCGATAGACACCCTGATCCTGATCGGCATCCATGCGGTGCGCCAGGTGGTGCTGGGGTTCTCGCTGATCACGTCTTATCGGGAGGGGGCCTGCAAGGCTTTCGATTACCACCGCTACTGGTCGCGTTCGGTCGCGATGGCCAGTATCGCCCAGGCGCTGGGCGCGGCCCTGCGCGTCGCTCCGCCGGCGGAAATGTTTACCTGTGGCCTGCTCTCGGGCATCGGTCGGCTGGGAATGGCAGCCGCGCGTCCGGCAGAATATTCCGATTTGCTGGAACAGCTTCCCGTCATTTCAGGCATCGAGTTTACAGCCGCCGAAATCGAGCGCTTCGGTATGAGCCATAACAAACTCAGCGCCGAAATGATGACCGATTGGGGTATCCCCAAACTCTTCATCGACGCCGTGTTCTTCCATGAAAACCCGGAAAACTCCGGTTTTGCGGAAGGTTCGCGTCAGCAGAAACTGACTTGCGCACTGCAATTGGCGGCATTGCTGGCCGACGTCTACCTGGCTGCGGAAGAGGCGCACGAGGAATTGATGCGGCGTGTTTTCAGGCTGGCCGGCGCGCTCAATCTGGAAACCGGGCAAATCGTGAATATCGCCAACCAGACGCTGACCGAATGGCACGAATGGGGGCGGCTGCTCAATATCAAAACCAGCAATATCGCGCCTTTCCGGACGCCGGATGAGGCGCCCCCCGCCGCCATCGGCGAAAACGGCCATCATCCACTGCCGCCTGCCTCCGCTACGCCCGTTTTGCGCATTCTGCTCGCGGATACCGACGAAACCCTGGTCGCGTTGACCTGCAGGGAACTGAATGCTGCCGGACATACCGTATTCAGCGCGAAGAACGGCCGCCAGGCTTTCGAAATCGCTGAGCGCGAGCAGCCCCAGGTCATCATTGCCGACTGGCTGACCCCGGAAACCGGCGCAGTAACGTTGTGCCGCAGGATACGCGAACAATCCTGGGGAAGCCGGGTCTATTTCATCATGCTGAGCGCGCTGGAGGACGAGTATCGTCAAATCGAGGCCTTTGAGGCCGGTGCCGACGCCTGCATGAAAAAACCCTTTCAGCCGCGCCTGCTCAACGCCAGACTATTGGCCGCACAGCGCCGCTTCAGCAAAAATTGATGGAAATCAATCTTGCTGAGTAAACTAAACTTTCAATTCATCCGCTTTTCCACGCTGCTGGCCGAGCGCCTGCGCAACAACTTTTACCTCTACCTGGCGCTCATCCTGTCGCTGGGCATATTGCTGGATGCCTCGTTGTTCCATGTCGGCGCCGACATGAAACAAAAGGCTTTCGATCTCGTGGTGCGCCACCGCATCGTCGTGCCCAAGCCCGACCCGGACATCGTTATCGTCGACGTCAACGAAGCCAGCCTCGCCGCGCTGGCGCCGGATTACGGACGCTGGCCGTGGCCGCGGCAAGTGTTCGGCGAGTTCCTGGAACAGCTGGAACGGCAGCAGCCCAAAGCCGTGGTGTTCGACATCCTGTTTTCCGATGCCGACATCTACAATCCGGATAGCGACGCCTATTTCAATGACGCAATTGCCGCGACCGACAATACCTTTTTTCCTTTTCTACGGCTTTCCGAGGCCCAAGACAACTTAAGCCAGGTCAAGCCAGGCATGATTCCCGGCATCGAGCGCTCGCCTGCCGCAAGCGCAGCCGATCCCACCGCCACGGTCGCCGTCGTGCTCCCGCACTTCCCGGCAGCATTGAAACCGGGCCGCCTGGGCACGCACAACATCTATCCCGACCCCGACGGCATCGTGCGCGAATACCGTCTCTACCGCGACGATTACGGCTGGCGCCTGCCTTCGCTGCCGCTTGCGGTCGGCCGCGCCGTCGGCGGCACCATCCCGTCGCAGGACAGCATGCTGCTCAACTGGCGCGGCGGACCGTTCACCTATCGCTACGTCAGCTTCAGCGACGTTTACCGCGACATGACCGCAAAAACACCCAAACGCCCGGCCGACGAATTCACCGGCAAGATCGTCATCATCGGCTCCACCGCCCCCAGCTTGTTCGACCTCAAGGCGACGACGATGGCGAAAGCCCATCCCGGCGTGGAAATCCTGGCCACCGCGATCGACAACATCAAGCACGGCGACCCGCTGAAGTTCTGGCGCGGATCGGTGCCTTATATTGTTTTAAGCCTGCTTGTCATCTGGCTGGCCGCTGCCGCGTTTTACCGGAATATCGAACGCGACCGGTTCGACCGCTTGTTCGGGGCATCGCAACTGGTGCTGCTGGCGATTTCCTATATCGGCATCAACCTGGCGAATGTCTATATCGATCTGACCGCGCCGGTGACCTGGGCCATTGCTTATTTCAGCATTGCCAAAATTTATGCGCTGGCAACCGACCGGGCGCTGCAACGGGTGCTGTCATCAAATCTACCGGCCGGGGGCGGCGATGTAGAAGTTTCGCTGATGGTGATATTACTCGAAACCCCGCAACCGCTAGGCGAGGCCATGCTGAAGAAAATCAGGCGTGCATTGATGTCTAAAACGCATATGCATTGCCGGGTGGACGAACTCAAAGCCACGCAATCCGGCATCTGGGGCTTGTTCGGGGATATGCTGGCCGTTTCCTGGACACAGGCGGACGCGACCGCCGGGCAGGAAGCCGCAGAGCTGCTGCAAGCCCTGCCGGGCATACTGGCGCGGCAAGGGGTGTCAGCGGATGTGAGCTTTCGCCAGGCCCGACATGCGGGGCGGTTGCATGACGACGGCGATACGGCAGCACAATGGCGCGTGTTGTTTGCCCAGGCCATCATGCAACTGGAAAACAGGGAACTTTGAAGGTGGCCTCGGACCACATCGTAAAACCAGCGGAGCATTTATGAAAAAAATCCTCATCACCACGCTTGCGCTACTGGCCGCCACGGCCGCCAGTGCAGCGGAAACCGGGACTGCGCTGAAGAACGATAGCCTCATGGCGGAACCCTATAGCGATGCGCGGCCTGTCGGCAGCCTCACGCGCGGCGACAAACTGGATATCCTCGAGAAAAAAGGCGCCTGGCTCAAGATCAAGACCGCGAAAAACAGCGGCTGGGTGCGGCTACTCTCAGTCAAGCGCGGCACGCTCGGCAAATCGAATGACGCCGCTGGCGTGCTCGGGCTCGCCACTGGCCGGTCCGGCACCGGGCAGGTGGTGTCGACGACCGGCGTGCGCGGCCTGAGCGAGGAAGACCTGAAAGCTGCCAAATTCAGTGAAGACGAAATCAGGAAGCTGGAGGGCAACGGCATCTCCGGTGCGGAGGCACAACAGTTCGCCGCGGCAGGCAGCCTGAAACCGCGCAAGCTGGATTATCTACCCGCCCCCGCCACACAAGGAGGTGTGCAATGAAACGCTCTATCACTCTCGCCGCGATGCTAGTCGTGTGTGCCCTGCCCGCCCAGGCTTTCGATCTGGGCAAGGCGCTGGGCGGCAAAAGCCTGAACCTGGGCAAAACTTCCAAGGAAGACGAAATCAAGATCGGCCGCGAAATCGCCGGCAATCTGCTGGGCGCAGCACCACTGGTGAATGACGCCGAGTTGCAGAAATACGTCAACCATGTCGGCCGCTGGGTGGCGCTGCAGAGCGAGCGCCCCGACCTGCCGTGGCACTTCGGCGTGATCGAAAGCGAAGACATCAATGCTTTCGCCACGCCTGGCGGCAATGTACTGATCACCAAGGGGCTCTACCGCAAACTGGAAAACGAGGCCGAACTGGCCGGCGTACTCGGCCACGAAATCGGCCATGTCGTCAAAAAGCACCAACTCAAGCTGCTGCAGAAACAACAGTTCCTCGATGCCGGAGCCGGCCTCTTGGGCGACAAGGCCGGCAAGAACAACGATACGGTGAAAAAGCTGGTAGGCAGCGGAGCGGAAATCTTCGCCCGCAGCCTGGACAAGGATGCCGAGTTCGAGGCCGACCGCATCGGCGTCGTGCTGAGTGCCCGTGCCGGCTACGATGCGTATGGACTGCCTGAAGTGCTGCAGGAAATCGGCCATGCCGGCAAGGATGACAACCGGGTAGCGCTGCTGTTCAAGACCCATCCGCATCCTGATGATAGACTGGCGAAGCTGGGCGATGCCATCGGCGACCGTCTGGACAATATCGGCGAAGGCAAGACGCTGACGGAGCGTTTCTACAAAATCAAAAACTGATCCGCAGCCGCAAGCTACTGGGGGTAGCGCAATGGATAACGAAAGAATCTGGATGCAAATCGCAGCGGCTGTGCTGATGGGCATTATTTACCTGCTGAACCATCTGGTCAGCCAGCAGATCATGATCGGAATCTATTTTTTCATTCCTGTCGCGCTGGTCAGCTGGACGGGCGGCCTGATGTGGGGGATCGCCTTTTCACTGCTGGCAACCGTGATGCTGCTAAGCGTCGACTTCTACGCGGGCATGCCGGCGGGTTCGCGTTTGGCCTTGTATATCAACACCTTCGGGTTTCTGGTGGTGTTTCTCGGAGTGGCCTGCCTGACCGCCCGCTTCAGCGAGGACCACCGCAAACTGCATCGGATCAGCCGCGAGGATTTTCTTACCGGCGCGATGAACCGGGTCGGGTTCTACGACGTCCTCAACATGGAAATCCGGCGCCAGATCAGGTTTGGCCATCCTTATACCCTGGCGATTATCAGCTGCGACCACTTCAAGCGCATCAACGATACGCTGGGGCATAGCGAAGGCAACAATCTGCTGATCGCCGTCGCCCGCACGCTGGAACTCAACACCCGCACCACCGACATCGTTGCGCGCCTGGGCAGCGACGAATTTGCGCTGCTGTTCCCGCTGATCATGAAGCACGAAGCCATGACCGTGCTGGAAAAGCTCAGGACCAAACTCAACGACGCGATGCAGGAGCATCGCTGGGGCATCACTTTCAGCATCGGCGCCATCGCCTTCGACAAGTCGCCGGGCTCGGTCGGACACGCACTCGATCTGGTAGACAACCTGATCCATGAAAACAAGCTGGCCGGCAAGGACAATATCCAGCTGACCAGCTACAGCGATACGGAATCGGCCGCCGCCGCGATATAAGGCAATAAAGACCCGGGCCCCTGTTGCACCGGGGGCCGAATCGGTTTACGCGTCGCTGCGCATCGCGCGCTTGCGGTCCTGCTCGGTGAGGTGGCGCTTGCGGATACGGATGGTTTTGGGGGTGAGTTCCACCAGTTCGTCGTCGGCGATGAACTCCACCGCAGACTCCAGCGTGATCTGCACCGGCGGTACCAGACGCACCGCCTCGTCGGTCCCGGAAGCGCGCACGTTGGTGAGCTGTTTGCCCTTGATCGGGTTCACCACCAGGTCGTTGTCGCGGCTGTGGATGCCGATGATCATGCCTTCATACAAACGATCGCCCGGACTGACGAACATGCGGCCGCGATCCTGCAATTTCCACAGCGCATAGGCTACCGCATCGCCCTGCTCGGCGGAAATCAGCACGCCGTTGCGGCGCTCGGCGAGGTCGCCCTGCTTTATCGGCGCATACTCGTCGAACACGTGGCTCATCAGCCCGGTACCGCGCGTCAGCGTCAGAAACTCCGACTGGAAGCCGATCAGGCCGCGCGCCGGGATCCGATATTCAAGCCGGGTACGGCCGTTGCCATCCGAGGCCATATCGGTCAGGTCGCCCTTGCGGCGGCCCAGTTCTTCCATGACGGCGCCTTGGTGAGTTTCCTCGACGTCCACCGTCAGCGCTTCATATGGCTCGCACTTGACGCCGTCGATTTCGCGCAACACCACGCGCGGGCGCGAAACTGCCAGTTCATAGCCCTCGCGGCGCATGTTTTCCAGCAGAATCGTCAGGTGCAGTTCGCCGCGGCCGGAGACCATGAACACGTCGGTATCCGCGGTATCTTCCACGCGCAGCGCAACGTTGGTCAGCAATTCTTTGTTCAGGCGCTCGCGGATCTGGCGCGTGGTGACGAACTTGCCTTCCTGGCCGGCGAACGGCGAATTGTTGACCTGGAAATTCATGGTCAGCGTGGGCTCGTCCACCGACAGCATCGGCAATGCTTCCGGATGATCCGGATCGCACACGGTTTCGCCGATGCCGATTTCATCGATGCCGGTCACCAGCACGATCTCGCCGGCGCCGGCTTCGGTCATCTGTACCCGCTCCAGGCCCTGGAAACCCATCACCTGGTTGATGCGCGCGCGGCCCACCTGTTTTTCGCCATTCATGATGATGACGTCCATCGCCGGCCTGATCTGGCCGCGCGCGACGCGCCCGATGGCGATGCGACCGACGAAGGTGGAATAGTCGAGGTTGCTGATCTGCAGTTGCAGGCCGCCCGCGTCATCCACCACCGGCGCCGGCACGTGCTTCAACACGGTATCGAACAGCGGGCGCATGTTATCGGAAGTGGTGGCCATGTCCAGCTTGGCATAGCCGTTGAGCGCGGAAGCGTAAACCACCGGGAAATCGAGCTGCTCTTCGGTCGCGCCCAGCTTGTCGAACAGATCGAAGGTCTGGTTGATCACCCAGTCAACGCGCGCGCCGGGGCGGTCCACCTTGTTGATGACGACGATGGGGCGCAGACCGAGGGCCAGCGCCTTCTTGGTGACGAAACGGGTCTGCGGCATCGGGCCTTCCACCGCATCCACCAGCAGCAGCACGCCGTCGACCATCGCCAGCACGCGCTCCACCTCGCCGCCGAAGTCGGCGTGCCCCGGGGTGTCGACGATGTTGATGTGCACGCCGTCGTAATCCACCGCGGTGTTCTTGGAAAGGATGGTGATGCCACGCTCCTTTTCCAGGTCGTTGCTGTCCATCACGCGCTCCTGCACATGCTGGTGCGCGGCGAAAGTGCCGGCCTGCTGCAACAGTTTGTCCACCATGGTGGTCTTGCCGTGGTCGACGTGGGCGATGATGGCGATGTTTCTGAGAGCGCGAGACATGTGTTTGAACCGTATTGAAAAAAGGCGCGCATTCTAGCACATAAGTGTTGACATAACGATTAATCAACGTAGAATGCGCGACTTCGAATCAGCTGACGTTAGCTGACGATTCATCGATCCCTGACCTCCCTCACCAGTATTTTCCTGGTTTATAGATTGCCGGTTAGCGACGATGCCCGTGCGCCGGCAATACCATATTTCCCGAACTCTTTCGGACTCCGCTTGCTTGCGCGTTTTTCATTCCTTTCATTAAGGAAAACTTGTGTCTTTTGAATCTCTGAATCTGAACCCTTCCATCCTCAAAGCATTGCAGGAGGCGGGATACACCCAACCCACGCCGATCCAGCAGCAGGCAATTCCCGCTGCGATCGAAGGCCGCGACCTGATGGCGTCCGCCCAGACCGGCACCGGCAAGACCGCCGCTTTCATGCTGCCTTCGCTGCACCGCATCGCCACCCCGTCCGATAGCCGCAGCCGCGGTCCGCGCGTGCTGGTACTGACCCCGACGCGCGAACTCGCCGCGCAGGTCAACGACGCCGCGCGCAAATACGGCAAATTCATGCGCGCCCGCACCGTCAGCATCGTCGGCGGCATGCCCTACCCGGTGCAGAACAAGCTTTTGAGCCAGCCGGTGGATATCCTGGTCGCCACTCCCGGCCGCCTGATCGATCACATGGAGCGCGGCCGCATCGATTTCTCGCGCCTGGAAGTACTGGTGCTGGACGAAGCCGATCGTATGCTGGATATGGGCTTCATCGAGGATGTCGAGCGCATTGCCGCCGCCACGCCGGCCAGCCGCCAGACCCTGCTGTTCTCGGCCACGCTGGACGGCAGCATCGCCGGCCTGGCGCAAAAGCTGCTGCGCAACCCGCAACGCATCGAAGTAGCCACCGCACATACCCGCCACGCGCAGATCGAACAGAAGCTGCACTTCGTCGACAACCTGTCGCACAAGCATAAACTGCTGCAGCACATCCTCACCGACGTCGACCTGCGCCAGGCCATCGTGTTCACCGCCACCAAGCGCGATGCCGATGCGCTGGCGGAAGACCTGTACGCGCAGGGTCACAAGGCTGCCGCGCTGCACGGCGACATGAACCAGGGCGCGCGCAACCGCACCATCACCAAGCTGCGCCACGGCGACCTGCGCGTGCTGGTAGCCACCGACGTCGCCGCCCGCGGCATTGACGTCAACGGCATCACGCACGTGATCAACTTCGACCTGCCCAAGGTGGCCGAAGACTACGTGCACCGCATCGGCCGCACCGGCCGCGCCGGCAACACCGGCATCGCGGTATCGTTCGCCTCGATGGCCGACCGTCGCCACCTGTACAGCATCGAGCGCCTGACCGGCCAGCGCCTGGAAGCGGAAGTCATCCCCGGCCTGGAGCCGCAAATGCGGGCACCGTCGGCCAAGCCTGCCGGCGCGCACAAAAAACCGTTCAACGGCAAGCCGCGCAGCAGCAACGGCGCACCGCGCAGCGGTTTCGGCAACGGCAACAAGAGCGCAGGCAACGGCGGCAAGCATTGGCATGACGCCAAGCCGGCTGCCAAGCGCCGCGGGAATTTTGCCTAATTCCGGGACAGCATTTGAACCACGGGGACACGGAAGCTCATATTTGAAATTCCCGTGTTCCCTATGGTAAAAAAGCATTTTCAGGATCACTGACGCCACATATGGAAGATTCCTCAGCAACGAAAATCATGTTTTCATCCCTCAACCTCGCCCCCCAGATTCTGCGGGCCATCGAAGAAGAGGGCTACACCGAACCGACGCCGATCCAGGCGCAGGCCATTCCCCACGTTCTGGCCGGCCGCGACCTGATGGCGATGGCGCAGACCGGTACCGGCAAGACGGCAGCATTCACGCTGCCGCTGCTGCAACTCCTGCTGCCACAAGCCAGCACCAGCGCCTCGCCGGCCAAACACCCGATCCGCGCGCTGATTCTGGCGCCAACGCGGGAACTGGCGATCCAGGTCGAGGAAAGCGTAGAAACCTATAGCAAACATGTGCCGCTGCGCTCTACTGTCGTATTCGGCGGTATCGACATCAAGACGCAGAAGCCCGCGCTGATGAAAGGCGTGGAAATTCTGGTGGCAACACCGGGACGGCTGCTGGACCACGTCGAAAGCAGAAATCTTCAGCTTAATCAGGTGCAGGTGTTGATTCTGGACGAAGCTGACCGCATGCTGGATATGGGCTTCATGCCCGACCTGAAGCGCATCCTCGCCCTGCTGCCGAAACAGCGCCAGACGCTGCTGTTCTCGGCCACGTTCTCCGACGACATCAAGAAACTGGCGCACGACTTTCTCATCAACCCGGTCACGGTTGAAGCCGAGCGCCGCAACACCGCGGCAGAAAATGTCAAGCAATCGGTTTATCTGGTCGATCAGGCCAACAAATTCAGCGTGCTGGCCGACCTGATTCGCTCACGCGGCGTCAAGCAGGTACTGGTGTTCACCCGCACCAAACTGACCGCGGCGCGGCTGGCGCGCATGCTGGAAAAAGATGGCATTGCTGCCGACGCCATCCACGGCGACAAGAGCCAGCAGGAACGCATCAAGGCGCTGGATGCCTTCAAGGAAGGCAAGATTACCGCGCTGGTAGCCACCGATGTCGCCGCGCGCGGGCTGGATATCGACCAGTTGCCGCTGGTGGTGAACTATGAACTGCCACCCAACGCCGAGGATTACGTCCACCGCATCGGCCGCACCGGCCGTGCCGGGGCTTCCGGCGAAGCGATTTCGCTGATAGATGGCGAAGAGGAAAGACTGCTGAAGGATATCGAGAAACTGCTCAAGCGCGAATTCCCGCGCGAGCGGGCCACGGTTGCGGCGGCCGCCCCGCGCGCGCATCGCCCCGCAGCATCAGGCAGAAAAACCGCCCCGGTGGACGACTGGTTCCATAAGCCTTACGAGCCCTCCGCAACCGCGGTGCTTGCCGGAGACCGCCCCGTTTTCCGTCCCAATAAGCCCAAGAAACAAATCGCCGCGCTGCTTGGCGGGCTGATCGTCAAGCACTGAGAGAGTCCGCGTCGGACGGGTTCGGCGCTAGCCTTTCTTCCAGGTCACGGCGGTATGGCCATTGATCGGCGGGTCATAGCATTCGGTGGATTGTATCTTGTTGAACCAGGCCAGAAACTCCCGAATATTCTTGCGATCCGCGGCGGGGTCATCCGGCGTGCGAAACTCGACCACATTCATATAGGCCGTCATCTGACCCGGCGGCAGCACCAGCACGGCGTCGATCTCGTCGGGGCTTACCCCGGCCGGCATGGCTTGCGGTGCTCTCAACGCCGCCACATGTGCCATCGGGGCGGCATGTGCCGGAGCCCGCTCAGCCGCCTGCCAGCCCATCAGCGATAACAGCAGCGCGCAGCCACGCCGCCGACAGACATCCAGCCGGCATTCTGCACCGCGGATTTTTTGCCAGATTTTTCAATCACCACCTGGGCCACTTTTGCGGCCTCGCGCAAGGCGCCGGTATGCGGATTGCGCAGCTCTTCGGCAATCGCTCCCTGCAGCAAAATCGCCAACTGATGCGCCAAACCGGTGGGGTTGGCGATATTTGCCGCCGCCAATCCCGTCAGAAACTCTTTCAGTTCCAGGGCCGCATACAGGCAATGCACATCTCCCGGAAACTCCTGCATCAGCTTTTCGCGGAGTTCTGGCGATTGAACCAAGCTCTCGACAATGGCGAAAACAGCCACCAACCTTTCGGCCGGGGATTTTCCGCATTTCTCGACCAGGCGGAAGAACCACCGGATTTCAAGCGTATCCATGCCACTCCCTCGGAAGATGCGCGGCAACCGAGGCTGTCTGCACCGCCAGTTTGCAAAAATCCTTAACTCTGGCATCAATCTCTCATGTGCAACTATTTCACTCTCTGCAATCTATAGCATTCCAATACGCCGCCACATCGGGTTTACGCCTGGTTCAAGCCCAATGTGGCCAGTGTCCTCTTGCGTACAGCCTGGAGCAACTCCGCGTCTTCGACCAAGGATTCGCCATAGGATGGCACCATTTCTTTCAGCTTGGCTTGCCAGTCTCCGTGATGCATCCGGTTTTTGAAGCAGCGCTCGATCACGTTGATCATGGCTTGCACGGAGACGGATGCGCCGGGGGATGCACCTAGCAGCGCGGCCAAGGAGCCATCCTCGGAGGCGACTATTTCGGTGCCGAATTCGAGTTTCCCGCCTTTTTGACCGCACTTTTTGATGATCTGGACGCGCTGCCCTGCGGTGGCGAGTGTCCAGTCATCCATGTTGGCTTCCGGGTAGAAGTTGCTGAGGACATCAACCCGTTCCTTGTGCGACTGGAACACTTCGCCGATCAGGTAGCGCGTCAAGTCGATATTATGCAAACCGGCGCCCAGCATGGACTTGAGGTTGTTAGGCTTGACCGAGGCCAGCAGGTCGAGAGGCGAACCCTGTTTGGAAAACCTGGTAGTGAAGCCCGCATAAGGCCCGAACAGGAGCGCGGGTTCACCGCCGATGATGCGTGTATCCAGATGCGGAACCGACATGGGCGGTGCACCCACGGGTGCTTTTCCGTACACCTTGGCACGATGCTGCCTCACGATATCCGGGTTTTTACAGACCAGCCATTGACCGCTGACCGGAAAGCCGCCGTAGCCCTTGCTTTCGGGGATGCCCGACTTTTGCAGCAGGGGCAGCGCGCCGCCGCCGGCGCCGAGAAAAACAAAGCCGGCGTTTATCGTTTTAAGTTTTCCGGTCTGTCTATCCTCGATACGGACATTCCACTGCCCGTCCGCTTGCTGTTTCAGCGCCTTCACGGCATGCCCCAGCATCAGTGTGAAGTTGGGATGCTGCTCAAGCGACTTCACCATGCTCCGCGTCAAGGTGCCGAAATCGACATCCGAGCCGTAGCTTACCCGCGTGGCGGCCACCGCCTGGCTTGCATCCCGTTGGCGCATCACCAGCGGCATCCATGTACCGAGAACCCTGAGATCCTCGCTGTATTCCATGTCCTTGAACAGATGATGCCGGTTCAAGCGTTCAAACCGCTGGCGCAAAAAGGCGACGTCGGCCTCGCCCCAGACAAAGCTTTGGTGGGGTGTAGGGTTGATAAACGTGCGTGGGGCAGGCAGCGCGTTCTGTTCGACCAGCCAGGACCAAAGCTGAAGCGAGACTTCAAAGGCGGCATTGATGGATAATGCCCGGCCGATTTCGATGCTGCCATCCGCGCTCTGCGGGGTGTAGTTCAGTTCGCAATAGCCCGCGTGACCGGTGCCCGCGTTGTTCCAGCCGTCCGTGCTCTCCTGCGCCACCTCATCCAGCCGCTCTACCATGACGATCCTGAATGCGGGATCCAATTGTCTGAGCAACATGCCGAGGGTGGCGCTCATGACGCCGGCCCCGACCAGCAACACATCGACGGTAGTTTCAGACATGACTATTTGAAGCCTTTACGAATGCATGCGGAATGATGAAGTAGATCGCTATTTTAACCTTCTGCCTCTTCCAGCGCTTGCAAAAACGCATCCCCGTACCGCGCCAGCTTGGCCTGGCCTACCCCGCTGATCTGTCCCATTTCGGCCAGGCTGCCGGGGCGGCGGTTGAGAATTTCCAGCAAGGTGCTGTCGTGAAAAATCACATATGGCGGCACGCCCTGCTCTTTTGCCAGTTCAAGGCGCCTGGCCTTGAGCGCTTGCCATAGCGGATCGTCTTGCGCGCCGGCGAAGGCTTCCTTGGCGCGAGAAGCGCGTTCGGCCTTGCTGGTTTTGCGGCGGGCGGGCTCGGCGTCGCGGCGCAGCCAGACTTCCCGCTCGCCTTTCAGCACCGGGCGGGCGGTTTCGGTAAGCTTGAGGCCGCCATAGGCCTGCATGTCGGATTCGAGCAGGCCGGCTGCGACCAGCTGGCGGAACACGCTGCTCCACTGCGCCTGATTGAGCGATTGGCCGATGCCGTAGGTGGAAAGGGCCTGGTGGCGGAATTGTTCGATTTTTGGCGTAGTCTTGCCCAGCAGCACGTCGATCAGGTGCACGACACCGAATCTTTGCCCGGTGCGGTAGACGCACGATAGCGCCATCTGCGCGGCCTGCGTGGCGTCCCAGGTGTCCACTGGCTCCAGGCAGTTGTCGCACTGCCCGCAATCGCCCGGATGCTCTTCGCCGAAGTAGCGCAGTATGGTCTGGTGGCGGCAGGCGGTGGATTCGCAGAAGCCCAGCAGCGCGTCCAGTTTTTGCCGCTCTACCCGTTTTCTTTCCTCCGGCGCCTCGCCGGAATCCAGCATCTGGCGCATGCTGACCACGTCGCCCAGGCCGTAGGCCATCCAGGCGTCGGCGGGCAGGCCGTCGCGGCCGGCGCGGCCGGTTTCTTGGTAGTAGCCCTCCATGCTCTTGGGCAGGTCGAGGTGGGCGACGAAGCGCACGTTGGGCTTGTCTATGCCCATGCCGAACGCGACCGTCGCCACCATGATGACGCCTTCTTCACGCAAAAAACGACGCTGGTTGGCGTTGCGCGTCGCGGTGTCCAGGCCGGCGTGGTAAGGCAGCGCATCCCAGCCGCGCGCTTTCAGCCATTCCGCGGTTTCCTCCACGCGCTTACGCGACAGGCAATAGACAATGCCCGCGTCGTCGGGATGCTCGGCCTCGAGGAATGCCTCCAGTTGGCTACGGGCGTTGGCTTTTTGCGTGACGCGGTAGCGGATATTGGGGCGGTCGAAGCTGGAAACGAACTGCCGGGCATCTTCCAGCGCCAGCCGTTCGACGATTTCGGCCCGCGTCGGCGCATCGGCAGTGGCCGTCAGTGCGATGCGCGGCACATCGGGAAAACGCTCGTGCAGCACTGTCAGCGCACGGTATTCCGGCCGGAAATCATGCCCCCATTGCGAGACGCAATGCGCCTCGTCGATCGCGAACAGGGCGAGCCCCGGCCCGTCCTGCACCTGCTCCAGCAGCGCCAGGAAGTTGGGCATCAAGAGGCGTTCCGGCGCAACGTAAAGCATATCCAGTTCGCCGCGATGAAGCTGGCCGGTAATCGCACGCGCGGCCTCGGCGTCCAGGCTGGAGTTGAGGAAGGCCGCCCGCACCCCGAGTTGCTTCAACGCGTCGACCTGGTCCTGCATCAACGCGATCAGCGGCGACACCACGAGACCTATGCCGGAACGCAGCAATGCGGGAATCTGGTAGCACAGCGACTTGCCGCCGCCGGTAGGCATCAGCACCAGCGCATCGCCACCGGCCGCGACATGTTCGACGATGGATTGCTGCGCGCCGCGAAAGTCGGCATAGCCGAAAACGTCGTGGAGGATTTGCCGGGCGGAGGACGACATGTGAACCAGGAGATCATCGAAGAACCTCGCAGGATACCTCAGCCAGTCGAAAGTCGTTAGTCCCCAGGACTGATACCCGACTGCTGCGCGCCGAGCACGCGCAGCACTTCATCCGCAGTGCTCAGCCCATCATTGAGTTTGCTGCATGCGCCTTCGAGCAATGAGAGGGCGCCCATTTCTCTGACGACGCGAGTGATCTTGAGTTAGGGCGTGTTCACACTAATTACCGGCTATAAAAATCTCGCGTTCGCCTTTGCGAAGTGACACCTAACCCGCAAGCGGATAAACTCCGGACCGCGGAATTTCCTCATGCTTTCCAAACTCAACGACCCCCAACGCGAAGCCGTAAAATATCTCGACGGCCCCCTGCTCGTCCTCGCCGGCGCCGGCAGCGGCAAGACGCGGGTGATCACGCACAAGATCGTGCACCTGATCGAGCATTGCGGCTATGCGCCCCGGCATATCGCCGCGATCACCTTCACCAACAAGGCAGCGCGCGAAATGCAGGAGCGCGTCGGGCACTTGCTGCAGGACAAGCCTTGCAAGGGCCTGACGGTGACCACCTTCCACTCGCTGGGCCTGCAAATGCTGCGCGCCGAGGCGCAACTCTTGGGCTACAAGCCGCAGTTTTCGATTCTGGATTCCTCCGACAGCTTCAAGACGCTGTCCGATATCCTCGCCACCACCGACAAACAATTATTACGCCGCACGCAGTGGCGAATTTCACAATGGAAGAATGCTTTCGTCACGCCGGAAGCCGCGGCCGTGACCGCGGAGGACGAACTCGACGTCGCTTCCGCCAAGGTTTATCAGCTGTACCAGCAGACACTGAAAGCCTACCAGGCGGTAGACTTCGACGATCTGATCCGTCTGCCGGTGGAATTGTTCCAGAACCATCCCGAGGCGCTGGAGAAATGGCAGCGCAAGCTGCAATACCTGCTGATCGACGAGTACCAGGACACCAACGCCTGCCAATACCGACTGGTCAAACTGCTGGCTGGCGTCGAGGGCAAGTTCACCGCGGTCGGCGACGACGACCAGGCCATCTATGCCTGGCGCGGCGCGGACGTGGAAAATCTGCGCCAGCTGACGCAGGACTTTCCCCGGCTGAAAGTCATCAAGCTGGAGCAGAATTACCGCTCGACCGTGCGCATCTTGAGGGCGGCCAACCAGGTCATCGCCAACAACCCCAAGCTGTTCGACAAGAGACTGTGGAGCGACCTTGGGCTGGGCGACCCGATCCAGATCACGCCGGCCAAGGACGAAGAGCACGAGGCCGAAGTCGTCGTCATGAAACTGCTGGCGCACAAGTTCGAATATCGCACGCGCTATGCCGACTATGCGATCCTCTACCGCGGCAATCACCAGGCGCGGCTGCTGGAGCAGCAGCTGCGCAACCAGAAAGTGCCGTACACCGTCAGCGGCGGCACCTCGTTTTTCGAGCGCGCCGAAATCAAGGACCTGATCGCCTACCTGCGGCTGATCGCCAATGAAGACGACGATCCGGCCTTCATCCGCGCCGCCACCACGCCCAAGAAAGGCATAGGCAACACTACGCTGGAACGCCTGGGCGAGCATGCCGCCAAACAGCATATCTCTCTGTTCGAGGCCACGTTCGAGCCGGGATTTCAGCATGCGCTCGGCGCCAAGCAGCTGGAAGACCTGCTGACCTTCTGCAACTTCATCAACCGCATGCAAGCCCGCGCGCAGAAGGACTCGGCCGGCGAACTGCTCACCGATCTCTTGACCGCGATCGGCTACGAAGCGTTTCTTTACGACAGCGAAGAACCGCGCGCCGCCGAGACCAAGTGGAAGAACGTCACGGATTTCACCAACTGGCTGTCGAAAAAAGGCGAGGAAGAGGAAAAAGACCTGCTGCAACTGATCCAGACCGTGGCCTTGATGAGCATGCTGGAAGGCCGCGAGGAAGCGGAGCCGGACGCGGTCAAGCTGTCCACGCTGCACGCCGCCAAGGGGCTGGAATTCGGCCATGTGTTCCTGATCGGCGTGGAGGAAGGCATTTTGCCCCATAGGGAATCGCTGGAGCCGCAAAAAGTGGAGGAGGAACGTCGCCTGATGTACGTCGGCATCACGCGCGCGCAGAAATCGCTGACCATCACCTATTGCAAAAAGCGCAAGCGCGCCGGCGACTGGGAAAACTGCGAGCCCAGCCGCTTCCTTGACGAACTGCCGCAAGACGACGTGCGCCATGCGGGCAAGACCGCCGAGGCCGATCCGGCAGACCGCAAGGCGCAGGCAGCCAATCGGATTGCACAGATGAAGGCGCTGCTGGGGAAATAAAGTTCCGTTCAGGCACTGGCTCTCGCCAGCGTCGAATAGAACTGGTAGTTGTTGCGTCCCCGGTCCTTGGCCCGGTACATCGCCACGTCGGCCAGCTTGACCAGTTCGTCGATATCGGTGGCGTTGTCCGGATACAGGCTGATGCCGATGCTGGGCGTGACATACAGCGTGTGCCCTTCGACCGGGCAGGGGCCGGTCAGGGCGGAGAGCATCTTTTGCGCCACCAGCTCCGCACCCTCCGCATCGGTGTCGGGCAGTATCGCCAGAAACTCGTCGCCGCCCTGGCGCGACACGGTATCCTGCTCGCGTACGCAGTCCAGCAGGCGTTTCGATACCACCTTCAACAAACCGTCCCCAACGCCGTGGCCCAACGTATCGTTGATCACCTTGAAACGGTCGAGGTCGAGGAATAGTACCGCGACTTTCTCGTTGGCGCGCTGCGCCTTGATGATCGCCTGCTCCAGCCGGTCGCGCAACAAAATACGATTCGGCAGGTCGGTCAAGGCATCGAAATAGGCCAGGTGCTGGATACGGGCCTCGGCCGTTTTGCGCTCGGAAATATCGGTGAACACGCCAATGTAATTCGAGACACGGCCGGATTCGTCCAATACGCGGCTGATGGTCAGCCATTCGGGATAAAACTCGCCGTTCTTGCGGCGGTTGCTGATTTCGCCGCGCCAGCTGCCGGAAGCCTCGACGCTTCTCCACATCGCCTGGTAGAACTGCTGCTCCTGCTGCCCCGAGCTCAGGATGCGCGGAGTCTGGCCCAGCGCCTCTTCCAGCGTGTATCCGGTAATTTCGGTAAACCCCGGATTTACCGAAATGATGTTGCGCTCGGCATCGGTGATGATGATGCCTTCCATGCTGTTCTCGAACACGCGCGAGGCCAGCACCAGTTGCGCCTCGGCATCGCGGCGGCGGCGTTCGTGGTCGAAGCTGTCCAACGCAAAGGAAACATCGTCGGACAGACCGCGCATCAGCGCCACCACGTCGAGGTCGAAGAAATTGATCTCGGTGGAGTAATATCCCAGCGCGCCGACACAGCTCCCATTGCGCCTGAGCGGGAATGCCGCCACCGAGCGGAACTGTTCGGCTTGCGCCGCAGCCTTCCAGGGAAATACGTTATCGGGGTTGAGGAAATCGTTATGGATTTGAGGTATGCCTTGGCGAATGGCAATTGCCATCGCGACCCGCCCTTCGGGTTTTTCGGCATCCACGGAGATCCTGGCATGGTCGCGCAGGTAAACGGATTGCGGGTCACTGGAGGCGATAACATGCACCCAGCCGCCGGCATCCACCATCCCCACCCACACCAGCTTGAACGGCACGCACTCCGCCATGATGCCGCAGATGCGCTCCAGCAGCACCTGCTCGTCGGCTTCGCGCACCAGCGCCTCGTTGCTTTGCGTCCAGGCGGCATACACCCGGTTCAAACGCTCCAGCTTGCGTTCGGATTCTGCCAGGCTGTCCAGCATGCCGTTGAAATTTCTTGCCAGCACGCCCAGTTCGTCCGCGCGGGCGTCATCGGCACGGACGTCGCGCCGTCCGGCCTGCACCAGCTTCATGGCCTGCATCAACTGCCGCAGGCCGCCGGCGAATCTCCTGGAAATGGAGACCGCAATCAGAATGACCATGGCGATGGCCAATCCGGCCATCCACGCCTCCTGCAGCGATACATCGCGCAGGTTCTCCTGGGACTCGTCGCGTCCCACTCCGATGCGCACCCATCCCACCAGCCTGGTATCGGCAAATACCGGCGCCGCCACTTCGATGATCTGGTCTTCCTGCGCCAGCACGTGGGGATAGGGGTCGGCCTGGTCGATGAGGCCGCGGCTTGCCTCGTCGTTGATGAAACGGCCCATATAGGCCTCGGCCGTCGAAGCCACGATAAGCCCGTCCGGCGACATCACCATCGCATAGCGCACACTGGGCCGCCGGGAAACATTCTTCATTTCCTCCTGCAGTTTCGCGATGTCGCCGGCCGCCATCCAGGCGGCGCAGCCCACTGAAATCGTATGGGCGATATCCCTGGCGTGCTCGATACTCTGCCGCATCAGGAACTCGCGCTCCTGCCGGATCAGGCTGCAGCCGAAAATGAGCATGAGCAATGCGACGGGAAGGGCAAAAGCCAGCGTCAGCTGGCGATAAATGGATCCCAGCCAGAAGCGGCGGAACAATGTGCGCAGGCGATCGAACATCCTCATCGCCCGTCACATTGAGAAAAACTGCCGACGAAAATCGGGACTTCTCCAATTCATGCTTCGATGTCCCCTCTTCAAGATGCGGGAGTTCCTGTCAGGTTACTCGGCTTTATGCAATATGCATAGAGGAGTCGGTAAAATCAAATCGGCTAAGAAAGCCATAGGCGCGGTAAAATACGCCATGCCCTTAATTACCCTTGACCAGGCCGGCCTTGCCTATGGCCTGACGCCGCTTCTCGACCATGTCCAGTTCCAGCTCGATGCCGGCGAGCGCGTCGGCCTGATCGGCCGCAACGGCGCCGGCAAATCCAGCATGCTCAAGGCCATCGCCGGCACCATCAAACTGGATGACGGCATCGCCTGGCGCGCGCCGGGAATCCGCCTGGCCTATGTCCCGCAGGAACCGCCGCTGGAAGATACGCATACCGTGCTGGAAGCCGTCGCCGAAGGTCTGGGCGGGTTGCGCCGGCTGTTGCTGGACTACCACGCGGTGTCGGTGGAGCTGTCGCACGCCGATGCGGATACCGATGCCCTGCTCGCGCGCATGCAGCATCTGCAGCACGACCTGGAAGCACAGAACGGCTGGCAGGCGCAGTCACGCATCGATACCGTCATCAGCAAACTGGGGCTGCCCGCCGATGCCGCCATTGCCAGCCTGTCCGGCGGCTGGAAAAAGCGCGTGGCGCTGGCACAAGCGCTGGTGGCCGAGCCCGACGTACTGCTGCTGGACGAGCCCACCAACCACCTGGACATGGAAGCCATCGAATGGCTGGAGGAACTGCTGCTGGGCTTCAGCGGCGCGGTGCTGTTCATCACTCACGACCGGCGCTTTCTCGACCGGCTGGCGACGCGCATCGTCGAACTGGACCGCGGCATCCTCACCGACTTTCCCGGCTCCTACGCGTCGTATCAAAGCAAAAAGCAGGAACTGCTCGCCGTCGAAGAGCAGCACGCGGCGAAATTCGACAAGTTCATGGCGCAGGAAGAAGTGTGGATACGCCAGGGCATCAAGGCGCGCCGCACCCGCAACGAAGGCCGCGTGCGGCGGCTGGAAGCGCTGCGCCGCGAGCGCGCCGCGCGCCGCGAACGCATCGGCCAGGTGGCGCTGAACCTGGATGTCGGCGAACGCTCGGGCAAGCTGGTGGCGGAGCTCGCCCACGTCGCCAAGGCCTTCGACGGCAGGCCGATCATCCGCGACTTCTCCACCCGCATCCTGCGCGGCGACCGCATCGGCCTCTTGGGCCCTAACGGCGCCGGCAAGTCCACGCTGCTCAAGCTGATACTGGGCGAACTGCGAGCGGATTCCGGCGAGGTTCAGCTTGGCACCAAACTGAGCGTGGCCTATTTCGACCAGATGCGCGAACAATTGAACGAGGAAGCCACGCTGGCCGACACCATCAGCCCCGGCGCGGATTATGTGCAGATCGGCAATGAGCGCAAGCATGTCATCAGCTATCTGGAAGACTTCCTGTTCCCGGCCCAGCGCGCCCGTGCGCCGGTGAAATCGCTGTCCGGCGGCGAGCGCAACCGTTTGCTGCTCGCCCGCCTGTTCAGCCAGCCCTCCAACGTACTGGTGCTGGACGAGCCCACCAACGACCTCGACATCGACACGCTGGAACTGCTGGAGGAGTTATTGCAAGCGTTCGACGGCACGCTGTTTCTGGTGAGCCATGACCGCGCTTTCCTGGAAAACACCGTGACCCAGGTGATCGCGTTCGAAGGCGACGGCAGGCTTACCGAATTCGGCGGCGGCTATGACGACTGGCGGCGATTCCAGGCGGCGCGTGCGGATGAGGCGGCGCTCCTGAAAGCGAAGCCGGCGACCGCGTCCAAGCCGGCCGCGCCCAAGCCCGAAAAGAGCCGCCTCGGCTTCAAGGAAGCGCGCGAACTGGAAGCACTGCCGGAACTGATCGAAAAACTGGAAGCCGAACAAAAGGCAATCGGCGAACGGCTGACCGACGCCGCGCTCTACCGCGACCAGCCGCAGGAAGTGAAACGGCTGCAGGAAAGGCTGGCGCGCATCGAAGCGGAAACGGAAGCGGCGATGCTGCGCTGGGAAGAGCTGGAAAGCAGGCTGTAATACTACTGCCCCGCACCCATGCCACCGTGGCGTATCCGGGAAAGACCGGTTCCGGCCTTGTCCCAGAGGATGCTGAACAGCGATTGAGCCTCGAAACACAACGCATCCAGCGCAATCCGGGCTTCGCTGTCAGGTGCGGCCAGCTGCCATTCCTGCGTATCGCTGTAAAGGCGCACCGGCTCGGTATTGTTGGGCGGATGGCCCCAGGCTTCCGATATCCAGTAACGGCGGTCGCCGCAATTGGCCATGCGCAACGAACTCTGGCCAATCAGTTGTTTGCCGTCCCGTTCGCGCGGCGTCTTGTACTCGAAGCGTATCCAGCCCGTAACGACGGTATCGTGGTCGACCACCAGCGAAGACTCATCGACATAGACTTTCACGCCTTTGTCCGGAAAACCTCCCACCTCGTACCAATCGGCCGCATGGCAAGCCGGCGACAGGAATAACTGGGCGACGGCGATGCCTATACTGGTGAAATGACGGGTGAACATTGACTCAAAACTTTCGAACGTTGCGATGGGTTTTCAGCGCCTCGGCCGGCACGCCTGGCCCGGTTGGCGTTTCGCGACCTTCCAGCGCCAGGGAAATCAGCGAATTGGTTTCGCGGATACGGCTCGCCATGAGATTGGCTAGGTTGAAATAAATCTTGGCCGCGGTTTCAGGAATTTTCAGCAGGCTGGGGCGTTCGAATTTCAGCAGCAGGCCGGAACTGTCGGCAATGACGGAAGCGGCGCGCGGCCTGCCGTCCAGAAAGGACATTTCGCCGAAAGTATCGCCCGGATGCAGTTTGGCGATGATTTTCTCCTTGCCCGATGGCAGCATCTTGACGACCGAGAACTCTCCCGACAGCACGATATAGAACTCGCGTCCGCCGTCGCCCTCGCGCACGACGCGGTTACCGACAGCGACGTCATGCCGCACCGCACAGGTCATTAAATCCCTGCCATCCTGCGGTGAAAAGCCGGCAAAGGCTTTTACCCCGCACAACAGGCGCAGAATAAGGGCTTCGTTATTGACCATCAGGCGCTAGTATTAATGCTATGGCCGAAATGGGAGGGCAAATTTGGCGCCTGCGACAACGCACTGATCAATGTCGCCGCACCGGCAAGACTGGAAATATCCATCATCATCCTTATTACAGCAGACCTTTTATCTGTTCATTATCACCGATTCATCCGCATTAATAAACGCCCGCGTTGTCCGCATGCCGAGAACTCAGCCTCGACACCCCAGTCCAATGCTCTGCCTAATCGGGAGTATCCTATGCCTACTCCCTCTTCCAACAAGCGAAGGATCGGCATGAGTTTTAATTCTGCTATCAAAGGTATTTTGCTGGATCTGGACGGCGTACTTTATGTCGGCTCGCAGGCCATCGAAGGCGCCGCCACCGCCGTCGAGCGCATCCGCAAGAGCGGCCTGCCCTGCCGCTTCGTCACCAACACCAGCACCCTGTCGCTGGCCTCGCTGCAGAAGAAAATCAACGCTTTCGGCTTTGCCATCCGCAAGGAAGAAATCATCAGCGCGCCGCAAGCGGCACTGCTTTATTTGCGCCGCCAGGCTGATCCGGTCTGCCGCTTGCTGTTAGCCGATGACGTGAGGCGGGATTTCAGCGAACTGCGCCAGTCGGATACCTGCGCCGACCATATCGTCATCGGCGATATCGGCGATGCCTGGAACTACCGGTTGCTGAACGAGGTTTTCAACCGCCTGCTCGACGGCGCCAAACTGATCGCGATCCACAAAAGCCGCTTTTGGCAGACCGGGGACGGGCTGCAGATGGATATCGGCGGCTTCGTGCACGCGCTGGAATACGCCAGCGGTACCGAGGCGATCATCATCGGCAAGCCATCAATGGATTTCTTCCAGGCGGCCTTGGACGACATGCACCTTCAGCTTGACGAAGTGGCGATGGTCGGCGACGACATCGATTCCGATGTGGGCGGCGCGCAGCAGGCCGGGCTGAAAGGCATCCTGGTCAAAACCGGCAAATACCGCAGGGCTTACGCCGAAACCTCCGCCGTGAAACCAGACCTGGTGCTCGCCTCCATCAAGGACCTGCCCGATGCGTTACATCTTTAATTCTGGCGAACAGGATCAGGCGAACATCCCCCGGCTGCAACTGTCTGATAGTTATAACTCAGGGTTGGGAAATTTCCGCCAGCCTTAACTTGCAACGTACAGGAGATATGCCATGGACACGACAACGATTGAAAGGGCTCCGGCCCGGCTGGAGTTGAACGGCCCGGCGCCGGATTTCGAGGCGAGTACCACCATGGGACCGGTTCGCCTCTCCGAATGGGCCAAGGACAAATGGGTGATCCTGTTCTCGCATCCGGCGGATTTTACGCCGGTATGCACCACAGAATTCATCGAGTTCGCCAAACGCTTCGACGAATTCGAGCAAAAAGGCGTGGCGCTGCTGGGCTGCTCGGTGGACAGCATCTATAGCCACATCGCCTGGGCACGCAATATTGAGGACAAATTCGGCGTAAAGATCAAATTTCCGATTGTCGCCGACATCGACATGAAGGTTTCCCGGCTGTACGGGATGATCCACGAATCGAGCAGCAGCACCGCCACCGTACGCTGTGTGTTCTTCATCGACCCCAGGCGGGTGCTGCGCGCGATGATTTATTACCCGATGAACGTGGGCCGCAATTTCGACGAAATCGTGCGCGTGATCGACGCGCTGCAAATGGCGGATGCGAACAAGGTGGCCTGCCCAGCCAACTGGACGCGCGGCAAGGATGTGATCGTCCCGGCACCGACGACGATGGAGGAGGCCGAACTGCGGGCAGCCAACACCGAGTACGAGATTTGCGACTGGTATTTCGCCAGGAAAAAAGCGGCTTGAGGTTTCTCGCTACCCTGCCCGGATGGGCAGGGTAGCGAAGTAAACATCTATTCCAGGCTGATCACGCCATCGAAGCTGACGTTGAGATTGGTTTCGCTTATTGTTAACGTCATTTTCGCCGGCAGCTTCTCATTGCCCTTCAGCACGCCGCTGGCCATTGCATGCGATACGGCTTGCTCGATTTCATGCTGGGAACGCACCCCTACCATCTTGAGGAAGGTGCGTATGCTCATGTTGAAATTGTCTTCGTTCATGTCAGCTTCCTTTCCCCGCACGGCAACATCCCACCGCGCGGCTGGCTAGTCACGGACATGCTGACGATTGCAACTTCAACTCATCAGCACGCCGAATTGCAGATTCTGCACGCTGCCCCATACCACCAGCGTCGATACCATGAGGAATCCCCACGCCACCACGCCGGCGATCAGCACGGCGCCGAACATCAGCATCGCGTGGCCTTCCTCCTTCAGCCCGAACACCGCCGGAATGCCGTAGTAGATGAACCCGGCCGCAGCCATCATCGCCATAGAAATTACCGCCAAGTTGAGCAGCACGCTGGGCACCAGCAGAAAGACCGGTGCCAGCCACAGCGGCGTGGGCGCCACGGCGGCCAGGACGAAAGCGTCGTGGTACGAAGGATGAACTTCGGCAACTTCGCCCAATTGCCGGACAATCACCGCCATCGCCGGCACCACGATCAGTTCGACGATAAAAAAGATGACGGCAATCAGTATCAGCTTAGACGACGACATAGCCGGAAAAAACTCCCCGCTATATTTGCTGGCTGCCAGATACCCCATCAATGGCGGAATCAGTGCGAAAGGCATCACATGCAGCATGTAAAGCCGGTGGATCGACGGCTTGCTTTGAACCAGGTTGCTCCACCCTTTGGCAGGGGAAGCGAACAGCAAGAAAATATTGCGCGGACTCATGGCGACCATCCTCTCTACAAGGGTTAATCCTGCACCAATAGTTTACTATTTCAGTATGGTTTGTCCAGCATTTTATCCATCCATCAGGCGCTGAGAAATTCCAAATAAATATATTTAAATACAAACACCTACAAGTATCGCGCCAAACGTCTCGCGATGTCGTCGATTTCAATAATTATGCTTGCCATCCGACCTATTATCAGACTAATATAATCAACAATAGGATTGCGGCAGCGTCTCTGCCGCAGAAAGTGAGGCATTCGTGGTCGATGTCAGCGGTTCGGCATCATCGGTGCGTTACTCCATTACCGGCAGGCCTAATTGCTCCCTGTCTCCGGCCGGTTCTCTTTGCATCTTTTTCCTGATTTCCCTGTTTACTTTAGGCATCGCTTTCGGGTTTTTCCTGATAGGCGCGTGGCTGGTTTTACCTTTTACCGGCGCCGAATTGCTGGTGCTGTATTTTTGCCTGCACCTGGTCTGGCGCCATGCCGACGATTACGAGCGGCTGACGATAGACCATGACAAAGTCCTGGTGGAGAAACACGCGCCGGGGTCCGACATCTGCGTCGAGCTTAACGGTTATTGGGCACGCGTGACTCTGGACTGCATGCCGGACGGCTATTGCCGACGGCTGGCGTTGCGTTCGCATGGCAAGGAAATCGAATTTGGCCGTCACCTGAGCAGTGAGGAACGGCTCGACGTTGGGCGTCTGTTGAAGTCGCGATTAGGCGGTTTTCTAACATAGGGAGCCTGCAGCATGTCAAGAAAAACACTTTCCTTACTTTCCGCATTCCCGATAATTTTTTTTGCCTCTGCAACGCATGCGGAGTATCAGCTGAACCTGCAAACCCCGGCCACGCCGATTGCGCATGAGATCTACCAGCTGCACAACCTGATCCTGCTGGTCTGCCTGTTCATCTTCATCGTGGTGTTCGGAGTCATGTTCTATGCGCTGTACAAACACCGCAAAGCGGTGGGACATCAGGCCGTGCAGTTTCACGAGAACACGCGACTGGAAATCATCTGGACCATCATTCCGTTCTTCATCCTGATCGGCATGGCCTACCCCACCACCAAAACCATCTTCGCGATGAGAAATGCCGGCCATCCCGACATTAGCATCAAGGTCACCGGCCACCAGTGGATGTGGGAATACGAATACATAAGCGAGGGCGTGCGCTACCTCAGCAGTTCGTCCACCCCGCGCGACCAGATCGACAACAAGGCCGACAAGGGCGAGCATTATTTGCTCGAAGTCGACCACCCGATGGTGGTTCCGACAGGTAAAAAAGTACGGGTGCTGCTCACCTCCACCGACGTCATCCACTCGTGGTGGCTGCCGCAATTCGGCGTTAAGCAGGACGCCATTCCGGGATTCATCCACGAAGCCTGGTTCCAGGTGGAAAAACCCGGAACCTACCGCGGCCAGTGCGCCGAGCTGTGCGGCGTGGGCCATGGCTTCATGCCGATCGTGGTGGAAGCCATGGCGCCGGAAGAGTATTCGGCCTGGCTGGCCAGGCAGAAAGCCAGCACCGCCGAACAGGCCGCGGCTTCCAGCAGGACGTTCACGCTGGATGAACTGAAAGCCCAGGGCGAAAAAGCCTTCATGGCCAATTGCGCAGTCTGCCACCAGGCCACCGGCCAGGGCACTGCGGGCGTATTCCCGCCATTAATAGATGGGGCGCCCTTCTCCGCCGGCAAGAACATGACCGATCCACTCACCGAACGCGGCTTCTGGAAAGCTGACAAGATCGTGTTGGGGCCGAAAAACCGTCATCTCGACATCGTGATGCACGGCATTCCGGGAACGCCGATGCCGGGTTTTTCCGGTCAGCTGTCGGATGTCGATATCGCAGCCGTCATCAGTTACGAACGCAACAGCTGGGGCAACCATACCGGCGATGTAATCCAGCCGGCGGAGGTTTCGGCTTTGCGCAAACCCGCAGGATAAGGAGAATTGCAATGGCCACCAGCATTCCCGTGCACGATTCCCACGAATTGCACCCGAGCGGCTTTTTACGCTGGGTGACCACCACTAACCACAAGGACATCGGTACGCTGTACCTGTGGTTCAGCTTTGCGATGTTCCTGTTCGCAGGCGCCCTGGCAATGCTGATCCGCACCGAGCTGTTCCAGCCCGGGCTGCAATTCTTCCAGCCCATGTTCTTCAACCAGCTCACCACGATGCACGGGCTGATCATGATCTTCGGCGCAATCATGCCGGCCTTCGTCGGCTTCGCCAACTGGCTGATCCCGCTGATGATAGGCGCGCCGGACATGGCTTTTCCGCGGCTCAACAACTGGAGTTTCTGGCTGCTGCCGATGGCCGCCACGCTGCTGTTGACCTCGTTCTTCGTGCCCGGCGGCGCCGTAGCCGGCGGCTGGACGATGTATCCGCCGCTGTTCATCCAGGGCGGTGCCGCCTACGACATGACGATTTTCGCGATTCATATCATGGGCATCTCGTCCATCATCGGCTCGATCAACATCATTACCACGATATTCAATATGCGTGCGCCGGGAATGACGCTGATGAAAATGCCGATTTTCGTCTGGACCTGGCTGATCACCGCATTCCTGCTGATCGCGGTGATGCCGGTGCTGGCCTCGGTAGTCACCATGCTGCTCACCGACCGCCACTTCGGCACTTCGTTCTTCAGCGCAGCGGGCGGCGGCGACCCGGTGATGTTCCAGCACATCTTCTGGTTCTTCGGCCACCCCGAGGTCTACATCATGATCCTGCCGGCATTCGGCATCCTGTCGACGATCATCCCGACCTTTTCGCGCAAGCCGCTGTTCGGCTACCACTCGATGGTGTACGCCACCGCGTCGATCGCTTTCCTGTCGTTCATCGTGTGGGCGCACCACATGTTCACGGTCGGCATGCCGGTCTCCAGCCAGCTGTTCTTCATGTATTCCACGATGCTGATCGCGATCCCCACCGGCGTGAAAGTATTCAACTGGACTGCCACCATGTGGAAAGGCTCGATCACGTTCGAAACACCGATGCTGTTCGCCATCGCCGTGGTATGCCTGTTCACCATCGGCGGCTTCAGCGGCCTGGTATTGGCGATCGTGCCAGTGGATATCCAGCTGCAGGATACCTACTACGTGGTGGCGCATTTCCACTACGTGCTATTCTCGGGCGCGGCAATGAGCATCATGGGCGGGGCGTATTACTGGCTGCCCAAATGGACCGGCCACATGTATGACGAAAAGCTCGGCCAATGGCATTTCTGGCTGACCACGATCGCCTTCAACATGACCTTCTTCCCGATGCATTTCCTCGGCCTGGCCGGCATGCCGCGCCGGATTCCCGACTATGCGCTGCAGTTCGCCGACTTCAACAGAATCATCTCGATCAGTGGATTCGTACTCGGCGCAAGCCAGCTGCTGTTCCTCTACACCGTGATCAAATGCGTGCGCGGCGGCCAGCCGGCCGGCGCCAAGCCGTGGGAAGGCGCGGAGACGCTGGAATGGACCTTGCCCTCGCCACCGCCGTATCACTCCTTCGAAACCGCGCCGGCGATCAAATAAGGAGAAACCATCATGCAATCCACCGCCAGCCCTACCAAATATTATCTCCCGGCGCCTTCGCTGTGGCCGATCACCGGCTCGATCGCGCTGCTCACCCTGACGACAGGCTTTGTGCTGCTGCTGCAAAAAATCCATGCCGGCCCCTATGTCATGGCGGTCGGTGCGCTGATCCTGGTGGCCATGCTGTTCGGCTGGTTCGGCACCGTTATCCGCGAAAACGTCGCCGGATTGTTCAACGATCAGGTCGACCTCTCCTACCGCTGGGGTATGGGCTGGTTTATTTTCTCCGAGGTGATGTTCTTCGGCGCATTGTTCGGCGCATTGTTCTATGCCCGGTTTTACGCGGTACCTGAGCTGGGGCAAACCGCGCTGCTGTGGCCCGGCTTCAACGCGGCGTGGCCCAGCGCCGGGCCGGCAGCCCATGGCAGCTTCAAGCCGATGGAGGCCTGGGGCATACCCG
>NZ_DASXVH010000049.1:0-85030 GCF_036504375.1 Novimethylophilus sp. | reverse complement strand
CATCGTCAGGATCAGACATTCCTGCGGCACCTCCAGAAATGCCTGTTCGAACTGGCCCAGCAGCACGTTGGGGCGCTCGACCAGCGCGGTGACTTCATCCAGCAGGGCATCGTCGGCTATGGGTTGCAGTTTTTCCCTGGCCGCCGCCGCGGTCAGCTGACGCACGATCTCGGCGCGGCGGGCATCGAAGCCGGCGATCACTGCGCCCTCGGTTTCCAGTTGCGCGGCATAGCTGTCGGCATCCTGCAGCATCACCGGATGCCTGGCGGCCTCGAAGCGGTGGCCTTGGGTGACGTTGCTGGAGGCCAGTCCTAGCACCGAAACCGGCACCACGTCGTCGCCGTGCAGCGCAACCAGTCCATGCGCCGGGCGCACGAAGTTGACGCTGCTCCAGCCGTCGGGCAGCTGGTAAGTCATCACTTTGGGGATGGGCAGCTTGGCCAGGGTTTCTTCCAGCGCCTTTTGCAGGCCGTCGGTTAAGGTTGCGCCCGGCATTACGATATCGAGAAACAGCACCTCGGCCTTGCCGTCGTGTTCGCGCTTAAGGCCGGGGACGGCGGCCGCGTCGGCGCCGAGCGCCGCCAGTTTCTTCAGCAGCGCAGGCGTGGCCTGGCCGTTGGCATCCAGCCCCACGGCGGCCGGCATCAGTTTTTGCGAAACCGGCTTGTCGGCAGCCTGTGCTGCGACTTGCGTGATATGCGCCGCCAGGCGGCGTGGGCTGGCATAGGGCGTGGCCGCGGATGCGGAACCGGCCAGGCCTTGCGCCTTCAGCGATTCAAACAGGGCGGCGGAGAACGCTTCGCCCAGCTTTTTCAATGCCTTGGGCGGCAGTTCTTCGACGAATAATTCGACCAACAGGTTTTTGGTGCTCATGCCGCGGCTTTCTTTTCAATCTGTGCCAACACTTCATCCGCCCATTGCCTGGGCGCCATCGGGAAACCAAGCCGGGCGCGGCTGTCGAGATAGCTTTGCGCGACCGAACGAGCCAGGTTGCGGATGCGGCCGATATAGCCGGCGCGCTCGGTGACGGAAATCGCGCCGCGCGCGTCCAGCAGGTTGAAGGTATGCGCAGCTTTCAGCACCTGCTCGTAGGCGGGCAGCGCCAGTTGTTGTTGCATCAGGTACTGCGCTTCTTTTTCGTGGCTGCCGAATGCACCGAGCAGGAACTCGACATCGCTGTGCTCGAAGTTGTAGGCGGATTGCTCGACTTCGTTCTGGTGGTAGACGTCGCGATACTTCAGGCCGTCCGTCCAGGTCAGGTCGAACACGTTGTCCACGCCCTGCAGATACATCGCCAGCCGTTCCAGACCGTAGGTGATTTCGCCGGTGATGGGCTTGCAGTTGATGCCGCCGACCTGCTGGAAATAGGTGAACTGCGTGACTTCCATGCCGTTGAGCCAAACTTCCCAGCCCAGCCCCCAGGCGCCCAGCGTGGGGTTTTCCCAGTCGTCCTCGACGAAGCGGATGTCGTTTTTCTTGAGATCGAAGCCCAGCGCTTCCAGCGAGCCGAGATAGAGTTCCAGGATGTTGGCCGGTGCCGGCTTCAGCACCACCTGAAACTGATAGTAATGCTGCAGGCGGTTGGGGTTCTCGCCGTAGCGGCCGTCCTTGGGCCGGCGGCTGGGCTGCACGTAGGCGGCTTTCCACGGCTCGGGGCCGATGGCGCGCAGGAACGTGGCGGTATGGCTGGTGCCGGCGCCGACTTCCATGTCGTAGGGTTGCAGCAGCGCGCAGCCCTGATTGTCCCAGTATTGTTGCAGCGTGAGGATGATTTGCTGGAATGTGAGCATCGGATTCGCGAGTGGGCTTGCAAAAGGCATTGATTTTACTTCTTTTTGGGTAGGGACAAAAGCATGGTTGTCGATGTGTCGGTGGTTATTCCGGGGCTTGACCTGGAATCAGGAGGTTTTTCTCCCTCGCCTGGATGGGGAGCGGTAGGGGTGTTTCGTCGCGATTGGGAAACCGTCTTTTTGGAACGCCACACAATGGAGCCTTAAAGGTAACGTGAGCTTGCTCCTGAATCCCGCTGAAAGAAATAACGCTCAAAGAGTTTTTCAACAAAATAGGCTGATGTGCGGCGTTCAGACAGCCGGCCCCAACCGGCTCCAACTGGCCGACCAGCACTCACGCGACTATCCGGCCTGCATTTTCAATAGGGCTCCAGTTTTGCTCCATTCACGTTAAGCGAATGTCGCCAAAACTGGTCGTCCCGGTCAAACAGCCGATAGGTGCCGCGCGGCCCCCAGGTGCCTGCCGCGTAGGTGTTGATGAAATTGCGCTCCATCGACCACACCTTCAGGATAGGATCGACAACGCGCCAAGCCCATTCGACCTCATCGAAACGCAGGAAGAGGGAATAATCGCCTTTCATCACGTCGAGCAGCAGACCCTCGTATGCATCGTAATCCTCGTCTGCCTCTTCCCGGTATGTGGCATCAAGACTGATGGAACGCGTATTCAAATCCAGCCCGGGAACCTTGACCTGCATTTCTATTTTCATGCAGTCGTCTGGCTGGATGCCGAGCAGCAGCCAATTGGGATGGGATGAGTCATGCAATTTGCTGCGCAGCAATTCCTTGGGTGGGTTCTTGAAGCGAATACAGATCGCGGAACTGTTTTCCGGCAGGCGCTTGCCCGTTCGCACATAAAACGGCACCCCTGCCCAGCGCCAGCTATCGATGAACAATTTCATCGCCGCATAGGTTTCCGTGACACTCTCGGGCGCCACTCCGGCCTCGTCGAGATAGGCCGGCACTACCTTGCCATCTATGGTGCCGCTGGTGTATTGCCCGCGAAAGGCATGCGCATGGACAGCATTTTGCGTGACCGGGCGGATTGACTTGAGCACCTTGACCTTTTCGTCGCGCAGGTGCTCCGGGCTCATGGATACGGGGGGTTCCATCGCCACCAGTGCGAGCAATTGCAGCAAATGGCTTTGTATCATATCCCGCAGCGCGCCCGCGCCATCGTAGTATCCGGCACGGCCTTCCACACCGAGCGTTTCTGAATGCGTGATCTGCACGTGGTCGATATAATGGTGGCTCCAGAGCGGCTCCAGCAGTATGTTGGCAAAGCGGAACACCATGATGTTCTGCACGGTGCCTTTGCCAAGATAATGGTCGATGCGGAAAATCTGGGGCTCATCCAGATGCTTGTAGAGACCGGCCTGCAATGTCTGCGCGCTCAACAGATCCTGGCCAAACGGCTTCTCGATCACCACACGCCGCCAGCCGCTCTTTTGTTCGAGCAGGCCGATATCGCCCAGATTGTCGATAATGCCGGGAAATTCGGACGGACGCACCGACATGTAAAAGATGACGTTGGGCGGAAAAACCGGATCCTCTTCGATGATCTTTTTCAGGCGAGAGTAAGATTCGGTGCCGTCGGGAGGGTTCGGATGATAATGATGCCGATTGCAAAATCTCTCGAGCGCCGCCTCATCCAGCCCCCCGGGAAACTTGGCCCGCAACATCGACGAAACTTCTTCCAGCCACTGCTCACGGGAATATATTTCCAGCCCGCAAGCGAGTATCACCATTTTTTCAGGCAACCTCTTCAATTTCTCGAGCTGGAAAAGAGCCGGCATCAGCTTTATTCGTGACAGGTTCCCGCATGCGCCGAAAATAACGATAGTGCAAGGATCTAATTCTTTCATTCCATGGAATCCTCATTCAATCGCAACACCTGTTCCTACCGGAATTACGTAGGCGCTGAAAATTCAGCAGACATCATCGTAAAGCATCAGCTATTCCCGGCAATAGTAAGGGAACATAGGATTCAGGAATAGCGAAAATGATAGGGGTTCCCTATTATTCCATAATGAGCTGCGCCAACTATCAGTGGAGAAATAGCCGTCGACTGTTTTGTTTAAGATTTTATTGGAACGAAACAAGGGGTAAAACAAAACCGTCGTCCCGGTCGACACTCCAGTACTATCGAGCCTTGCCGAACTTTCTTTGCCGCCACCCCAAACCCAGTATCCCGGCCGTCAATATCACAATCACCGGCCGGTTGCCCCACCTTACATAAGGCGTCGCCCCCACATATCCCTGCGCTTCGCCATCCAGCGAAACCTGCGTGAAATGCGGCGCATGGGCCAGCACCCGGCCTTCGCGGTTGATCATGGCCGTGGCGCCGGTGTTGGTGGCGCGCAATACCATGCGGGCCGTTTCCAGCGCCCGTGCCTGCGACATCTGCATGTGCTGGTCTGCCGCCAGCGAGTTGCCGTACCAGGCGTCGTTGCTGACGTTGATCAGCAGCGTGGCTTCCGGCAGCGGGCGGATGATTTCTTCGCCGAACACGTCTTCGTAGCAGATGTCGATGGCGACTTTTTGCCCGGCCAGGTTCATCGGCGCCTGATTCGGTTCGCCGGAAGCGAGGTCGGCCAGGGGAATATGCAGCAGCTCCCGGTAAATCCAGCCGAACACCGGCTTGAACGGGATGAATTCGCCGAACGGCACCAGATGGGATTTACGGTAAACCTGCGTCGGCGCCGTGCCGTAGCTCAGCATGCTGTTGTAGTAGCGGGTCTCGTTCGCGTCATGCCGGATTTCCGGGACGCCGGCCAGCAGGTCGCCGCCCTGGCTGCGCGCATGCCGGGCCAGGTTGTCGAGGTAGCTTTTGGGCAGATCGTCGAGCAGCAGCGGGAAGGCCATTTCCGGCAGCACGATCAGCCTGGCGCGGCTGGCCATGACCATTTGCCGGTAGGTTTGCAAGGTATGCACCAGCTCGTCCTCGCGCCATTTCAGGTCCTGCGCGATATTGCCCTGCAGCAGGCTGAAACTGACGCGCGGGCCGTAGGGCTCGCTCCATTCCACGTGCTTGAGCGCGGCGCCGGAGAGCCACAGGGCCAGCAACCACAGGGCCAGCGGTTTTTTGCCGAGGCGTTTGGCGAATGCCGCGGCGATCAGCGCCGCGCAGGTTGCGGTGAGCAGGGACACGCCGTAGATGCCGAACAGCGGCGCAAAGCCGGCCAGCGGGCTATAAGGGACCTGCGAGTAGCCGACCGCGAGCCAGGGAAAGCCGGTGAATATCCAGCCGCGTATCCATTCCTGTGCCGTCCATAACAGCGGTGCGGCGAGCATTGGTGTTACCGGGAAGAACCTGCCAAGCGCCCAGCCGGCAGACAACGGCAGCAATGAAATAAAAGCGCAGAACGCAGTGGTGGCGAATATCGCCAGCAGCATCGGCATGCCGCCAAAATCGTGCAGGCTGACGTAAATCCACGATACGCCGGTACCGAACAATCCCATGCCGAAGGCGAAGCCCAGCGCGGCCATGCGTGACATCGAATCACTTCTTGCCCACAGATGGAACAGGCCGGCCAGCGCCAGTATCGGGGCGGGGTAAAAGTAAAACGGCGCATAGCCCAGAACGGCAAAACTGCCCAACAGGGAAGCGATCGCAAGCTGGCTGTACGGATAGTTGAAAAGAGCGCGCAAACGGCTGGACCGGTAACGAATGTATTGGCATTATAACGGTTGCCGACCGGCTTCATCGCCAGGAATTACGGGAGAACAGGGATGCTGAAAGAGTTCAAGGAGTTTGCCGTGCGCGGCAATGTGGTGGATATGGCGGTCGGCATTATTATCGGCGCGTCGTTTGGGTCCATCGTCAAATCGCTGGTGGATGACATCATCATGCCGCCGATCGGGCTGGTGCTGGGCAATGTCGATTTCACCAATCTTTATGTCGTGCTAAAGCAGGGCATTGCCGCTGCCGGGCCTTATGCATCGCTGGCCGATGCGAAAAAGGCGGGGGCTGTTACGCTTAACTACGGCGTGTTCATCAACGCGCTGGTGAGTTTCATGATTGTCGCGTTTGCAGTGTTTCTGCTGGTGCGGACGATCAACCGGCTGCGGCAGAAACCGGAAGCCTCGCCGGAACAGCCGGAGGTGACCACGAAGGAATGCCCCTATTGCCGCAGCGGTATCCCGCAAGCAGCCACGCGTTGTCCGCATTGCACTTCTGACCTGGCCTGAACAGCCGTAGCGCCATGGCCTCGCCTGTTTGCCGCTGAAGGGCTAGGCCGTGAGCCAGGGCTGCCGGAATTTCAGAAGGTGTTGCCGGGGCCGGGTTCGGAAGGCAGGGATACCGGTTCGGCGTCATTATCTGCCGAGCTGTCATCGGTGTTGATCAGTACCACCGTGACGACTCTTCCGCCGACAAAATCGAGTTCTGTCGTCTTGTAATACTGGCCGTCATCCGCCGCGGTGACATGGTGGTAATGCCAGATGGCGCCCACTACATCGCCTTCATCGTTGCGGATATCGTATTGGTAGGCCGGAGCGCCGAGCAATTCGGCGATCTCATCCTGGTTGAGCGACTGAACGGTTGTTACGAAATCCGGCTCGCGTGCGGGAATCGTATCCGTAGAAGCGGCAAAGGCAGGGCTGGCGAGCGCCAATGCCATCGAGATCAGCCAGTTTTTCATTCGACACTCCTCGAAGCGGCAGTCAAATGTCTGACGGCGAATTTAACGGTTAAGTTCCCGGTCCCGGCTCCGGGGGCAACCGTTCGAGCAGCAGCGAGTGCAGGCGGCGGCTGTCGGCGCGCAGCACGGTGAATTTCAGGCCGTCGAAGCTGATCTGTTCGCCGCGCTTTGGCAAACGGCCGAATTTGCTGACCACCAGCCCGCCTATCGTGGAGAATTCCTCGTCGCTGAAATTCACGCCCAGCGCTTCGTTGAAATCGGCGATTTCGGTCAGTGCCTTGACGCGATATTTTCCGCTCGTATCGCGGAAAATATTGTCTTCGGTCTCGTCGTAATCGTATTCGTCCTCGATATCGCCGACGATTTGCTCCAGCACGTCTTCGATCGTCACCATGCCCGCCACGCCGCCGTACTCGTCGACGACGATGGCGATGTGATTGCGGTTGCTGCGGAATTCCTTGAGCAGCACGTTCAACCGTTTCGATTCCGGAATGAATACCGCGGGACGCAGCATGTCGCGCACGTCGAAGTCCTCGCCGGCGTAATAGCGCAGCAGGTCCTTGGCCAGCATGATGCCGATTACGTCGTCCTTGTTCTCGCCGATGACGGGAAAGCGCGAGTGGGAGGTCTCGATGACGAAAGGAATGAATTTCTCGGGCGGATCGGTGATGTCGATCACGTCCATTTGCGAGCGCGGCAGCATGATGTCGCGCACTTGCATTTCGGATACCTGCAGCACGCCTTCTATCATCGCCAGGGCATCGGCATCCAGCAGATTCTTTTCGTATGCCGAGTGCAGCAGCTCTATCAGCTGTTCACGATCGACCGGTTCGCGTAGCAGCAGCGCGGCAATACGCTCTACCCAGCCCGGTTTGTCACCTTCCGCCATACGTTATATCACTTCCTTTTCAATATGATAGGGTGCAGCATACCCCAATTCTGTCACCAGTTGCGTTTCCAGCCGTTCCATCGCCTCGGCCTCGGCCTCCATTTCATGGTCGTAACCTTGCAGATGCAGCATGCCGTGGATGAACAGATGGGCGTAATGCGCTTCCAGCTGCTTGCCTTGCTCGGCGGCTTCCTTTTCCACCACGGGGGCGCACAGCACGATGTCGCCCATCAGTAGCGGCTCGACCTCCAGCGGAAAGGTCAGCACGTTGGTGGCGTAATCCTTGCCGCGGTAATCGCGGTTGAGTTCGCGGCCCTCGGTCTCATCCACCACGCGCAGCGTAACCTCTGCGTCGCAGGTCAGCGCCGTGAGCGCCCACTTCCTTAGCTGCCGGCGTGTGGGAACGCAGGGTGGTTTGACGGCGTATTGCACGGTCAGGGAGAGTTTGGGTTTTCTCGGGTTCGGTTTTTTGGGGCTCACTGGGGCTTGTTCTGATCGAAACGCTCGTAGGCGTTGATGATCTTCTGCACCAGCGGATGGCGCACCACATCTTCAGACAGAAAATGGGTGAAGGCGATGCCGCGCACATCCTTCAGCACCTGCTGTGCTTCAATCAGGCCGCTCTTCTGGCCGCGGCCGAGGTCGATCTGCGTCACGTCGCCGGTTACCACCGCCTTGGTGCCGAAACCGATGCGCGTCAGGAACATTTTCATCTGTTCCGGCGTGGTGTTCTGCGCTTCGTCCAGGATGATGAAGCTCTGGTTCAGCGTGCGGCCGCGCATGTATGCGAGCGGAGCGACTTCGATAGCGCCGCGTTCGAACATCTTGGTGACGGTATCGAAGCCCATCAAATCGTACAGCGCATCGTAGAGTGGGCGCAGGTAGGGGTCGACCTTCTGCGCCAGGTCGCCTGGCAGAAAGCCCAGCCGCTCGCCGGCTTCCACCGCTGGGCGCACCAGTACGATTCTTTTCACCCGATCGCGGGTCAGCGCATCCACGGCGCTGGCGACGGCCAGATAGGTTTTGCCGGTACCGGCGGGGCCGATGCCGAAGCTGATGTCGAATTCCTGGATCTGCTGCAAATATTCCACCTGGCGCGGCGTGCGGCCGTGCAGGTCATGGCGCCGCGTCATTAGCACCGGCATCGTCGCGGTGGCGACGGCCTCGGGCGCCAGCTTGCCGATTTCTACCAGGCCGAGCTGGATTTCCTCCAGCGAAACCGGTTTTTTGGCGCGTTCGTAAAAATTCTGCAGTAGCTGCGCGGCCAGTTCTGTCTGGTGCTTTTCGCCGGATAGCCTGAAATGGCCGCCGCGCCGCGCGATGGACACGTCCAGCGCATCCTCTATCTGTCTGAGGTTTTCGTCCAGAGAGCCGCACAGGTTGGCCAGTTGTGCGTTGTCTTCGGGCGTGAAATTAATATCCAAGGGCAGGGCTCGTGAGTTCACCGCGCAAAGTATGTGGCATGGCTTCGGTTATGGTAACCATCGCGAACCGATCGATCAAGCCGGGCGGGCCGGGGAAATTGACGATGCGGTTGTTGTCGGTGCGGCCGGCCAGTTCGCTGGCATCCTTTTTCGACCGGCCTACTACCAGCACGCGCTGTTGCATGCCTATCATCCGTTCGCTGATTGCATGTGCCTGCGCGTCGATTTGCCCTTGCAGGCACTCCAGCCGGGCCAGGCGGATTTCATGGGGCGTATCGTCGGTCAAGTATGAAGCCGGGGTGCCGGGACGGGCGCTGTAAAGGAAGCAATAGCTGGCATCGAAGCCGATGTCTTCAGCCAGTTTCAGCGTGGCTTCGAACTCGGTTTCGGTTTCGCCCGGAAAACCGACGATGAAATCCGAGGAGATGCACAGGTCCGGCCGGGCGGCGCGCAGCTTGCGGATGACGGACTTGTATTGCAGTACCGTGTAGTTGCGTTTCATCGCCGCCAGAATGCGGTCGGAACCGGCCTGCACCGGCAGATGCAGGTGCGATACCAGCTTTGGCAGTTTCGCAAACGCCTCGATCAGCGCCGGCGTCATTTCGTTGGGATGCGAGGTGGTGTAGCGCAGGCGTTCGATGCCGGGGATTTCCGCGATGTATTCCAGCAGCAGCGCAAGATCGGCGGTTTCGCCGTTGTTCCCATGGCTTTCGCCACGATGACTATTCATGACTCCGCGATAGGCGTTGACGTTCTGGCCCAGCAGCGTGATTTCCTTGACGCCTTGCCGAGCCAGCTGCGCGGCCTCGGTCAGGATGTCCTCGAACGGCCGTGAAACCTCCTCGCCGCGCGTGTAAGGCACGACGCAGAAAGCACAGTACTTGCTGCAACCTTCCATGATGGACAGGAAAGCCGCCGCGCCTTCCACCTTGGGCGGCGGCAGGCGGTCGAATTTTTCGATTTCGGGGAAGCTGATGTCCACCTGCGAAAGGCCGGAGCGGCGTCTGGCTGCGATCATCTCCGGCAGCCGGTGCAGGGTCTGCGGGCCAAACACGATATCTACATAAGGCGCGCGCTCGACGATCGCTGCGCCTTCCTGGCTGGCGACGCAACCGCCAACGCCGATCACCAGCTCGGGCTTGGCCAGCTTCAAATCCTGCAAGCGCCCCAGTTGGTGAAACACCCTCTCCTGCGGCTTTTCGCGCACCGAGCAGGTGTTGAGCAGGATGACGTCGGCTTCTTCCGGGTGCTCGGTCGGCTCCATGCCTTCCGCCACGCGCATCAGGTCTGCCATGCGCGACGAGTCATACTCGTTCATCTGGCAGCCGAAAGTCTTGATGAAAACCTTTTTGGACGCGTTCATCGAAGCACCGGGAGAAGAAATGGTGGTGATGGGGGGACTTGAACCCTCGACCTACGGATTATGAATCCGTCGCTCTAACCAGCTGAGCTACATCACCGGAATTTGACAGCCGAAACCAGAAAAGTCCGCAATTCTATTTTTTTGTCGCGCGCTTGTCAAAAAAAGAAGCGTCAGACGTTAAAGCGGAAATGCATGACGTCGCCGTCCTGCACAACGTAGTCCTTGCCTTCCAGCCGCATCTTCCCGGCTTCCTTGGCGCCCTGCTCGCCCTTGCAGGCGACGAAGTCGGGATAGCCGATAACTTCGGCGCGGATGAAACCCTTCTCGAAATCGGTATGGATGACGCCTGCGGCCTGCGGCGCGGTATCGCCCTTGTGGATGGTCCAGGCGCGGACTTCCTTTACGCCGGCGGTGAAATAGGTTTGCAGGCCCAGCAGATCGTAGGCGGCGCGGATGACGCGGTTGAGCCCGGGTTCCTCCAGCCCCATTTCCGACAGGAACAGCGCCTTGTCTTCTTCCTCCAGGTCGGCGATTTCCGCTTCGATCTTGGCGCAAATGGCGACGACCGGCGCGTGTTCCTTTTGGCCTAGTGCCTCCACGCGGGCCAGCAGCGGGTTGTCGGTAAAGCCGTTCTCGTTGACGTTGGCCAGATACATCACCGGCTTGACGGTGATCAGGCACAGCGGCTTGAGCAGCTGCAGCTGCTCGCGATCCAGGCCCAGCGTGCGCACCGGCAGGCCTTGATCCAGATGCTGCTGCACTTTTTCCAGCAGCGCGCACAGCACAATCGCGTCCTTGTCGCCGGATTTGGCTTTCTTCTGCTCGCGGGCGACGGTTTTTTCCACCGTTTCCATATCGGCCAGCGCCAGTTCGGTGTTGATGGTTTCCACGTCGGAAAGCGGATCGATCTTGCCGGCGACGTGGACGACGTTGCCGTCTTCGAAGCAACGCACGACATGGGCGATGGCATCGGTTTCGCGGATGTTGGCGAGGAATTTGTTGCCCAATCCCTCACCCTTGGAGGCACCCGCCACCAAGCCCGCGATATCGACGAACTCGACGATGGCCGGTTGGGTTTTCTGCGGCTTGACGAGGTCGATCAGCGGCGCCATTCTCGCGTCGGGCACTTCCACAATGCCGACATTGGGCTCGATGGTGCAGAACGGGTAGTTTTCCGCTGCAATACCGGCATTGGTGATGGCGTTGAACAGCGTGGACTTGCCGACATTGGGCAGACCGACGATACCGCATTTCATAACAAGAAATTCCTTAAATTAATCCGCACCGTCGCGTGTTCTTAAGCGCTAAAAAGTGCTGACCGCAGTCGAGCGTCCCGCTTAAGACGTTCGACAGCGGCCGGAATGGGTAACCGAATGAGAGAGTTACGGAAAGCGCTATTGTACCTTCCCGTGGCCTTTATCCAAAATCCCGCAGAAAGATGTCGGCGCTACTTATGACGAACTGCCTAATTTGCCTTTGGCATGAGGATGACGCTGCTTGAAACCGGTAACCATCGTGGCAATCAGGTTCTCGCCCAGCAGCATGCTTTCGACGACGACGCCGCCAATGTGCGTTACCACCAGCCCCAACCAGGTCCAGGCCAGGCCGTTGTGCAATGCTCCCAGATGGTCGGGCCATAGCGGGATGTACGCTTCGTAGAACAGCAAAAACCCCGACGCCACTGTCAGCAGCCCCGTCGTCAGCATACCGTAAATCACCAGGCTGCCCGCCGGATTATGGCCGATGAATCTTTTGGCGCGTCCGGTGACGGCAAGCCAGGCATAGCGCAGCCCTGCGATGGGGCGAAAAGGGAACTTGGCAAAATTGCAGTAGCCCTTGGCCGTGATGCCCCAAACGATACGCACCAGCAAGATGCTGCCTGCCGCGTAGCCGGCCATGACGTGGATATCTTCGTACCACATATCGTCGCAGGTGAGGAACGCGACCGTGAAAGCGGTCGCCAGCAGCCAGTGCGAGGCCCTTACGAATAGGCTCCAGACATAGAGCATGATTAAGTATCCTCCAGCTTGGATAACAATGACGAGCAAATTAAACGCCAGTGCCGACCGGAAGCAATGTCGGCAACGGTGAAAGCAATAAAAGCTTTTAAAACCTCAGGCTTGGCGATGATAGCGGCCGAATATTACATGCATATGTAAAGCGGCCGGTTTGATGCGCGGAACAGTGTGATGCAGACGCGCTTAAAAGGGCGCGCAACGAAACGCCATGATGAACCCGGCTATTTGCGGGTATGCAATTTCAGCATCGCCGCTTCGAACTCGCCGCTCAGCAGTTGGGGCAGCAAATCCGTACTGCCTGCGATGGTGTGTGCTATCAGTGCGTTTTCTTCGCGCGAAGCGGCGTGCAGCACATAGTTGACCACGGCGCTTTTTTCGCCGGGGTGGCCGATCCCCAGACGCAGCCGCCAGTAATCCGGGGTACCGAGCTGGGCGGAGATGTCCTTCAGGCCATTGTGTCCGCCGTTGCCGCCACCGCGTTTCAGTTTGGCGTTGCCGGGAGGCAGATCCAGTTCGTCATGGATGACCAGGATGTTGTGCGGCGCGATGCGATAAAATCTGGCAAGTGCGGCAACGGCACGGCCGCTGGCATTCATGAATGTGGTCGGCTGCAGCAGCCAGGCTTCGTGCGGCCCCAGCTTGAGGCGGCCGGTGCGACCGAAGAATTTTGCCTCTCCAGAAAGCGTGTAGCCGTGTATGCGGCAGATTTCATCAATCCACCAGAACCCCGCATTGTGGCGGGTATCCTCGTATTCCGTGCCGGGATTGCCCAGCCCGACCAAAAGTTGAATACCGTTGCTCATGTTTTGGTGCCTGGAAATGAAAACGCGCGTTTCGGCATGCCGAAACGCGCGCGTTGCAACAGGGTTGCCGTGCCGTCCTGCTTATTCAGCGGCCGGTGCCTCTTCTGCTTCTTCGGCTGCAGTGGCGCCACGCGGCTTGGTAACCGAGGCAACAGCGGAGTCGTCGCCGTGGGCCAGCTTCACGAACTCGACGCCCTTGGGCAGCTTGATTTCGGAGAGGTGAACGGTCTGGCCGACTTCCATGTTGCCGAGGTCGACTTCGATGAACTCCGGCAGATCCTTGGCCAGGCAGCTGATATCGGCTTCGGTCAGGATGTGGGTGACGATGCCGCCGCCCAGCTTGACGCCGGGACCGGCTTCGGCATTGACGAAGTGCAGCGGTACCTTGACGTGGATTTTCTCGGTGGTGCTGACGCGTTGGAAATCGATATGGGCGATTTCGGTGCGCACCGGGTGCATCTGGTAGTCACGCAGCAATACCTGTTCGCCCTTGCCGTCGACATTGAGCGTCAGGATGGAGGCGTGGAAGGCTTCGTGGCGGAATTGCAGGAACAGGGCCTTGTGATCGATCTCGATAGAAGCGGCATCCTTGCCGCCGCCGTAGACGATACCTGGCACTTTGCCAGCGCGGCGCAGGCGGCGGCTCGCTCCGGTACCCTTGCTTTCGCGCTTGTTGGCGATAATTTCAATTTTCATGATGTACTCCTAAAGTTAAAAAAGCCGTCCGCGACCAGACGGCTGCTTATTCGCTGCCAGCGGTTGACTGCTGAGAGCTGAATGCTGGTGGCTGTTTCATTCCATAAACAACGAACTGACCGAATCTTCGCGGCTGATGCGGCGTATCGTTTCAGCCAGCAGTTCGGCGGTGGAAAGCTGGCGCACCTTGCCGCAGGCTATCGCTTCCGGGCGCAGCGGGATGGTATTGGTGACTACCAGTTCGTCCAGTGCGGAATGGGTGATGCGGTCAATCGCCGTGCCGGAGAGCACCGGGTGCGTACAATAGGCGACGACTTTTTCCGCGCCGTGTTCCTTCAGTGCCGCGGCGGCTTCGCACAGCGTATTGGCGGTGTCCACCATGTCGTCCATGATGACGCAGGTGCGGCCGGAAACGTCACCTATGATGTGCATGACCTTGGCGACGTTGGGCTTGGGACGGCGCTTGTCGATGATCGCCAGGTCGGAGTTAAGCTGCTTGGCCAGTGCACGGGCGCGCACCACGCCGCCGACGTCGGGCGACACCACGACCAGGTTGGGGTAGTTGTGCTTCCACACATCGCCCAACAGGATGGGGGCGGCGTAAACGTTGTCTACGGGGATGTCGAAGAAACCCTGGATCTGGTCGGAGTGCAGGTCCATCGTCAGCAGGCGGTCGATGCCGACCGAGGTCAGCATGTTGGCAACGACCTTGGCCGTGATTGCGACGCGCGCCGAACGTGGGCGGCGGTCCTGGCGGGCGTAGCCGAAATAGGGGATCGCCGCGGTGATGCGCCCGGCTGAGGAGCGGCGCAGCGCGTCTACCATCACCAGCACCTCCATCAGGCTGTCATTGGTCGGCTTGCAGGTGGATTGCAGCACGAACACGTCTTTGCCGCGAACGTTTTCCAATAACTCGACCATGACCTCGCCGTCGCTGAAGCGGCCGACCGTGGCTTTGCCCAGTTCGATGTTAAGATGGCTTACCACCTCTTCGGCAAGCTTGGGGTTGGCATTGCCAGTAAACACCATCATTTCCCCGTAAGACACTGCGCGCTTCCTTCTTGTCGATCGGTCGATTAAAAACAAAAAGCGTGTAGTTCGTCTACACGCTCTGTAAATATGTGGCTGGGGAGGAAGGATTCGAACCTTCGCATGCCGGAATCAAAATCCGGTGCCTTAACCAGCTTGGCGACTCCCCAATCGTTCATTTTGCATTCCCATGGAGCGGATGGTGCTCCAGTCCGCGTGCTGCAAAGCCGCTCACCCCGTTCGGTCTTGCTGCCACCACCCGTTCGGCGGCTTCCAGCGAGGGAAGCTCGACAAATACGCTGGCGCCGGAACCGCTCATTCTTGCATCGCCAAACTGCTTCAGCCAGTTCAGGCAGGACGCCACTTCAGGGTGCATGCGACACACCACGGACTCAAGGTCGTTATGACCGAAGCCCCTGGAAAAGGCCGCCATTGTCCGTGGTATCGTGTTTCTTGTCAATTCCTGGCTGGCAAATATCGCTGGGGTCGATACATGCACGGGCGGCGTCAGCACGGCATAGCAGGCCGGCTCCAGCGCAATGGCCTGCAATTGTTCGCCTATGCCTTCTCCCCAGGCGTTGCGGCCGAACACGAAAACCGGCACGTCCGCGCCCAGTTGCAGGCCCAGTTCCATCAGGCGCTGGCGCGGCAGGTCGAGTTGCCACAAACGGTTGAGCGCCAACAGTACCGTGGCGGCATCCGAGCTGCCGCCGCCGAGACCGCCGCCCATGGGGATGCGTTTCTCTACTTTGATATCCGCTCCCAGGCGGTAGCCGCTGGTTTTTTGCAGCAAGCGCGCGGCGCGTACGGTGAGGTCGTCGTTTTCCGGCACGCCGGCGACTTCGTTGGTGCGCCTGATCTCGCCGTCCTGCCTGACGCCGAGGTGCACTGTATCGCCATGGTCGAGCAAGCGGAATACGGTCTGCAACAGATGAAATCCGTCCGCTCGGCGGCCGGTGACGTGCAGGAACAGATTGAGTTTGGCCGGGGCGGGAAACGCTTGCATCAGGCGCTCATTCGCTGTCTATCTGCCAGTTTTCCACTACCAGCTTGAGGTCGAGTTTCGGGCTTTTCAGCACGATTTTCCCCGGCAGTTGGCGGCCGGAGTTTTCCTGGTAGCCGGGATATTCGATATCCCAGCCGTTCTGACGCATATGAGAAATACGCCCGGCCGCATCCCAGGCCAGGATTTCCGCAGCGCCCTTGGCCGGGCGGCCCAATACCCAGTCCGACAGGCCGGCCATCGGCAGGCTCCAGCCCAGGGTTTGCTGGGTAAGTGCCTCGGCGTCCTCGGCGCGGTAGGTCTTCTGGTTGCCGGTGGTCAGCGTCACGCCGTCCGCATCGGCGTTCAACTCGCCGAGTTGCGTGCCCAGCGGAGAATAGAAGGCGATATTGTCACCCTCCGGGTGATGATGCCAGCGCATGGTGCCGGAAAAGCCCTTTTGCTCGGTCAATACGCCGATGCGACCGTCGAGGCCGAAGCTGGTGATTTTGCTGATGCGCTGCAGATGCGCCCGGTAGGCCGGCGGCTCGGCGGGCCTTGGCTGCGGGGGAAGCGCAGCGCAGCCTGCGAGCAGCAGCACGGGCAGAAAGCGGAAAATCACTTCTTGAATTTTTTCGAAGTATTCAGCAACACCTCGTTATCGGGATGTTCGCGCAGCGCTTCTTCCCAGGTTTTGAGCGCTTCTTCGCGCTTGCCCTGCTGCCACAGCACCTCTCCCAGATGCGCGGCGATTTCGGGGTCGGCCTGTACGGCATAGGCGCGCTTGAGGTAATCCAGCGCTTGGTTGAACTGTCCGCGGCGGTACTTGATCCAGCCCATGCTGTCGAGCACGAAATAATCCCCGGGGGAGAGCGCCAACGCCTTTTCGATCAGTTTCTGCGCCTCGTCCAGGCGCTCGTTGCGGTCCGCCAGCGAGTAGCCGAGGGCGTTATAGGCATGCCACATTTCCGGCTTCAACAGAATCAGCTTGCGCAGTTCATGCTCCATCACGTCATAGCGATGGATGCGCTCGGCCGCCATCGAGTAGTCGTAGATCAGGTCGGGGCTGTTGGGCAGGTTGTCGACCGCCTGCTTCAACAGGTCGAAGGCTTCCTGCGGGCGCTTGGCCTGCACCAGTAAATTCGCCTCGGTCTGCAGGGCAACTGCGCGCTGTTCGTTGGTGAGGTCGGGCAGTTCCGCGATGCGTTTGCGCGCTTCGTCCAGGTGCCCTTGCTTCGCCATCAACACGGCGCTATGCAGTTGCGCCTCCAGGTATTGCGAACTGTCGCCGTTGACTTTGGCATACCATTCCTGCGCTCTGGCATCCTGCTGCCGGCGTTCCGCTACCTGGCCCAGGTAGAGGTAGATCTGGTCCGGCTCCTTGAAGTTGAGGTCCAGCGCTTTCAGGAAATGGGTTTCCGCATTGGTGAAATCTTCCATCTGCACGCTGAGCAGGCCGATCACTACTTGAATTTCGGCATTGTCAGGCGCGGCTTCGACCAGCGTATCGAATTGCTGCTTGGCCGATTCGATCTGTTTCTCATTGACCAGCAGCTTGGCATAGGCCAGCCGCACTTCGTTGCCATGCGGATAGATGTCCAGGAATTCCCGGTAGGACTGCAGCGCGATGCCCGCCCCTTGGCGTTGCAGTACCTGTCCTTTCAGCAGGGCGGCCGGCTCCCAGCCCGGATTGAGCTGTTCCGCGGCCTGCAACTCGGCAAGCGCCAACTTGTCCTGCTCCGCGCTCCAGGCGGCATGCGCCAGCGCAAAGCGGGCTTCGGGAAGATCCGGGTAAGGCCTGGCCAGCTCCTGCATCAGCTTGACGATGCCGGCCTTGTCGGAAACGCGCGAGAACATGTTGACCAGATACATGAAGGCGCCCGCCCGGTCTTCTTCACCGGCGATCAGTTTTTGCAGCGGCGCGCGCAGTTCGGCAATCTTGCCGGAAGCAATCAACAGCTGCGTCAGCACCTGATAGCCTTCTTTGGCGTTGGGGTCGAGTTCCACCCACAGGTTGGCGGCGCGTAGCGCAATCTGCGGCTGGTTGCCGTAGAGCGCAGCCCGCGTGGCACGTTCCGCCAGCCGCGGATCGCGCGCAGACTTGGCGAGATCGAGCATCACGGCGCTTGCCAGGCCAGGATCGCCGCGTTGTCCGGCGATTTCGCCGACCAGGTACTTATAGACGAATTCGGCACTGAGGCCGGAAATGTTCTTGTTCGTACTCCTGGCGCTGTCCGCGTGCGCGGCGATCGAAACAAACGCGAATGCCAGGAAAAGGATAGGCGCGTAAAGGAGTTTGCGTTGCATGCGATATGAAATCCGGAAGTTGGCTCGTGGGATTTTGACCGTGGCACAAGCCAAGGGTTTCGTATAGTATAAGCAACCTGTTCGGATTGCCACAAGTGCGAAAAATATCGCGCTGACGATATCCATAAATCGGCACAGCCATAAGCTTGCTTGACAATTGTCAGGCGTTTTTTTAATTTAGCACCCCCTTCTGAACCAGCATTAATCGATATGGATAACGTGACTGTCGAAGCCGGCGCGCTTAACCGCGTTTACGGTAGCAACGCAGTAGTGCGCGATGTGAGTTTCAGCCTGCGCAAAGGCGAAGTACTTGGTTTTCTGGGCCCCAACGGCGCCGGCAAGTCCACCACGATGAAGATGCTGACCGGCAATCTCGCGCCGACCTCCGGCAGCGTCAGGATTTGCGGCATCGACATCATCGATCAGCCCAAGGAAGCCAAGGCGCTGATCGGCTATCTGCCGGAAACGCCTCCTTTGTATAAGGAGCTGACCGTCGACGAAATGCTGGCGCTTTCCGCACGTCTGCATGGCGTCGCCCGCGGCAGCGTCAGGAAAGCGGTGCAAACCGCCAAGGAACGCTGCGGCCTCACCGAAATGAGCCGCCGCCTGATCGACAACCTTTCCAAAGGCTACCAGCAGCGCGTCGGCATCGCCCAGGCGATCATCCACAATCCGATGGTCGTCATTCTTGACGAACCCACCGTCGGCCTCGACCCGATCCAGATTCGCGACATCCGCGCACTGATCAAGGAGCTGGGCGGCGAGCATAGCGTGATCCTGTCCACCCATATCCTGCCGGAAGTGGAAATGGTGTGCGACCAGGTGCAGATCATTCACAAGGGCGAGCTGGTGTTCAACGGCTCCATCGATGTGCTGAAGCAGCAGCGTCACGGCAACCGCCTGCTGGTCGGCCTGAAGAGCGCGCCGGCCGCCGCTGAACTGCTGAAAATCGACGGCGTGATCGGCGTCGAACCGGCTAACGACGGGCTGCTGCGGCTGCGCTTCGCCGAAGGCATGTCGCCGGCGGAAACCATCGTGCAGGCCGCGGTCGGCAACAGCTGGGGCCTGTATCAGATCAGCCCGGACCAGACCAGCCTGGAAGAAGTCTTCATGCAGCTTACCTACCAGGAAGCTGCCGCCAATTAAGCGCCATTCAACGGAAACTCGACCATGATTTTTACCGTCGCCGGCAAGGAGCTCAGGAGCATGTTCTCATCCCCCATGGGATGGATCATTCTGGCTTTGCTGCAATTCATTTTCGGAACCTTTTTCCTGGTCGGCATCGACCAGTATTTCCAGACCATGTCGGGGGCGCTGCGTCCCGAGCAGCGGGTGGGCGTGACCGAATTCGTCGGGCATAACGTGTTCGGCATGGCGTCGTTCATCATGCTGTTTGCGGTGCCGCTCTTGTCGATGCGGCTGATCAGCGAAGAACGCAAGAACCAGACCTTGCCTTTCCTGTTCAGTGCGCCGCTGTCGCTGACCGAAATCGTGCTGGGCAAGTTCGTCGGCCTGGTGAGTTTCCTCACGTTGATGATCGCGATCGTCGGCACGATGATTTCCTCGCTCAACCTGTGGGCGGAACTGGATTTCGGCTACATCGTCGCCAACCTGATCGGCCTGTGGCTGCTGGTGGCGAGCTTTTCCGCGCTGGGGATTTTCATGTCCAGCCTGACGCAGCAGCCCATCGTCGCGGCGATCATCACCTTCGTCGCGCTGTTCGCGCTCTTGATCCTCGATTACTTCTTTGCCAGCGATCCCAACAGCACGCTCAATTACCTGTCGCTGCTGCGCCATTTCGAGCCGTTTTCGCGCGGCCTGGTCGACACGCGCGATCTTGCCTATTTCGCGCTGTTCATCCTGACTTTTCTCACATTCACGGTGCGCCGCCTCGATGCGGATCGCCTGCGCGGCTAACCCTGACTTCAACCGAATCATGAAAATCAACCGCAAACTGCGCATCCAGCTGTTCATGCAGAACAGCATTTTCGTCGTCCTGTTCCTGAGCCTGGTCGGGCTGGTCGGCTATCTGTCCTTTGAATTCCACGCCGCGCGCGACATCACGCAGAGCACGCGCAACACGCTGACCGAAGGCAGCGTCAACGTGGTGAGGCAGATGAAGGGCCCGGTCAACATCACGGTGTATGCCTCCGCCGATGACAACTACCGCAAGGGCATCGTCGATTTCGTCTCGCGCTACCAGCGCGCCAAGCGCGACATCAACTTCAAGTTCGTCAATCCGGCCGAGAACCCCAAGCAGGCGCAGGAAGCCGGCGTGCGCGCCGAAGGCGAGTTCATCGTCGAATACAAGAACAAGAGCGAGCATCTCTTGCCGCCCATCATCGAGCAGGACATGACCAACCTGCTGGTGCGCCTGGCGCGCGAGAAGTCGCGCAACGTGATGTTCCTGGACGGCCACGGCGAGCGCAGGTTGAACGGCCTGAAGAACTACGATCTCGGCGAATTCGGCAAGCAATTGGAGAAGAAGGGCTTCAAGCTCTCCAATCCCGACCTCACGCTGTCGCCGGACGTGCCCGCCAACGGCGCGATGCTGGTGATCGCCAGCCCGCAGGTGGATATCCCCGAGCTTGAGATCAGCAAAATCAAGAAATACGTCGCCGACGGCGGCAACCTGTTCTGGCTCATCGACCAGGATGCGATGCACGGCCTGATGCCGGTCGCCGAACTGCTGGGCCTGCAATTGACGCCCGGCATCGTGGTTGACCCGATGGCGGCGCAGTACGGCGGCGATTACAAGATGGCGTTCGCGGTGCAGTATGGCGAGCATCCGATCACGCAGAGTTTCGGCCTGCGCACGCTGTTTCCGCTGGCGCGCCAGATCGACGCCAACGGCCAGGACCGCGGCTGGGCGGTATCGCACCTGGTTGACGTGGCCGCCACCGGCTGGCTGGAAACCAGCCCGATCGAAGGCAACCCCAAGTTCGACGCCAAAAAGGACATCGGCGGCCCGATCAATATCGCGGTGGCGATGGAGCGCAAGATCGAGAACAAGACCCAACGCGTGGTGGTGGTCGGCAGCGGCGGCTTCCTCGCCAACACCTTCATCGGCAACGGCGGCAACCTCGATCTCGGCATCAACATGATCAACTGGCTGGCGGGCGACGACAGCCTGATCACGATCCAGCCCAAGCCGCTGAAGGACGTCAATATCATCATCCCTACCGATGCCAAGAACCGTCTGCTGGCGATTGCGGTGTTCTTCGGCTTCCGTCTGGGGCTGCCTATCCTGCTGCTGATCACCGGCGTGGTGATCTGGCTCAAGCGTCGCAAGAGATAGGCTCTTTATGAAATCTCGCTGGCTGGTAAATCTGGTTCTGCTGGTGCTGGTGGCTGGGATCGCGGCGTTTCTCTATCTGCGTCCCAAGCCGGTGGAAAACAACGTGCCCAAGAGCTATACGCTATCGGCGCTCGATCCCAACAGTTTCACGCACCTGAGCATAGAAACGCCCGGCAAGAAGCCGGTACTGCTGGAAAAGCAGCAGGGACGCTGGCATCTGCTGCAGCCCGCGCAGGGACGCGCCGATCTGGCGGCGGTGGGGCGCGTGCTGTCGCTGGCGATCGCCACCTCGCAAGACAAATTCCCGGCCACCGACCTGACGCGCTTCGGCCTGGATAACCCGGCGCTGAAAGTACATATCGACGACCAGGAATTCAGCTTCGGCATGTACCATCCGGTGAGCGGCGACCAGTTCGTCGGCTACAAGGACGCGGTGTACGTGCTGCCCACGGTGTTTTCCGAAGGCGCGACCATGCAGCCGCTGGAATTCCTCGACAAGCGCCCGCTGGACCTGAATGAAGAGGTTGCCGGCTTTGTTTTCTCCGGCCTCGAGCAATGGGAAAAAAGCCGCTTGAGCCTGGAGCGGCAGAATGGCAAATGGAAGGTTTCCGCCGCCAGCGCCAAGCCCAAGCAGGACGAGCTCAACGAGTGGTTCTCCAGCAACTGGCAGAACCTGCAGGCCAAGTCGGTGGAGCCATTCACCCCCGACCGCCAGCCGCATCCGTATTTCACGGTCAAGCTCAAGAACGGCAAGGCCGTGCGCTTCATCAAGATGCAGGAATCGCCGGAATTGCTGCTGGTGCGCGAGGACGAGCAGCTGCAATACCACTTCCCGCAGGATATCGGGTTTGTCATCCTCAACCCGCCGGTGGGCTATAAAGAATAATTTAGCCGCCGATGGACGCCGATGAACGCGGATAAAACCTTGAACCTTGCAGCTGCGGTTCATGAATTATCTGCGTTCATCGGTGTTTATCTGCGGTTAATTGACTTTTTGTTTTTGAATTTCCGTCGTGCCTGAGTTACCCGAAGTCGAAACCACACGGCGCGGGCTGCTCTCGCTGGTCGGCCAGCGCATCGCCGCGGTAGTCATCCGCGATCCGCGCCTGCGCTGGCCGATTCCCGCAGCACTTTCCGATGTGCTCCCGGGCCAGCATTTCCTCGAACTGAGCCGCCGCGCCAAATACCTGCTGGCGCGCTGCGAACAGGGCACGCTGCTGCTGCACCTCGGCATGTCCGGCCGGCTGTGCCTCTTGCCCGGCGACGAAGCGCCGCAGAAGCACGACCACATCGACATCGTGTTCGCCAACGGCCAGCGCATCCGGTTGCGCGACCCCAGGCGCTTCGGCGCGGTGCTGTGGCTGCAGGGCGATCCGCTGCGCCATCCGCTGCTGGCGAGCCTAGGGCCGGAGCCGCTGGAAGACGGCTTCGACGGCGAGTATCTTTACCGCGCTATCCGCAGCCGCAGCGCGCCGATCAAGAACGTCATCATGGACAGCCACCTAGTGGTTGGTGTCGGCAATATCTACGCCAGCGAATCGCTGTTCCGCGCCGGCATCAGCCCGAAATTGCCGGCCAACAAGTTGAGTCGCCCGCGTTGCGAACGGCTGGCGCAGGAGATCAAGGCGACGCTGGCCGATGCCATCGAAGCAGGCGGCAGCAGTTTGCGCGATTTCTTCGGGGCGGATGGCAATCCGGGGTATTTCCAGCAGAGCTATTTCGTCTATGGGCGCACGGGGGAGGCTTGCCGGGTGTGCGGCGGAGCGGTCAAGACCGTCAAACAGGGGCAGCGCTCGACGTTTTATTGTCCGGTTTGCCAGAAGTAAATTCACAACCAAGCGGGTTTCAAACCGGATGCTGGAGTACGCAGCGCGGAGGGGACGCAACGTCGTAGCCGTTGGGCAGTCCGGTTGACCGGAGGTTTATCCCTTGGCTTACGCAACAAGACCATTAAGTGTCTTTGCATAGGTTTGTAAGTCTACGGTGTTGATGCCGAAGATTCCGCCAACGGCTCTCGCGGCTCGCATCTGTATCTCAATGGCAAAGGCCCAGACAGACTCTTGGCCTTCCACCTCTGGCTCGTTCTTGAGTTCCGTTATGTTTCCTTGATCGTCGGTAACGAGGTGAGCAACGAGATCTGAGACGTTAGCGTGTGCTGGAAAGCTAAGCAGGGCATACATGCTGAGGTACCAATCCATCATTCCCGCGGCCTCGGCGAGTTGTGCGGTATTGAAGTCACGTGTTCGGTTTGACGCCATTTCGCGCAACTCTGCCTCGCTAACCTGCGCCGAGAGAGAAGCCTTTAACTCTGGGCTTCTCCATTGAAGCATCTTGTCTGCCATCGACCGCTTGTTGGCTTCCTGGCTCTGCGCAAGCGGCAGAGCTAACTCGGGCTTCGCTTCAATCGCGGCAAGGGCGAATAGCGATTCAAGCGCTGATCTTAAAACGGCCTTAGCTTGAGCTGGGAGGCCGTGCTCTAGCAGGATGACGGCAGCCTGTGACGAGGCAAGTGTGCGCGCGAACAGTGTGCCGCCAAGTAATTCTCTTGGCATGTCGACATTGACACGAAGTTCGTGTTGCGTAGCCACGCATTGTTCATTGAGACTCATGAGTACGTCTCGCCAGTTCGCATACTGGTTTCGAACGGCGCTACGAACTTCATCAAATGGCTCGGATAAGAATCCCTGTGCGAAGTCTGTCAAGTTGGTACCTCTGAGGGCTAAGGTCTGAATTAAGGGTGCGCTTTAGCGCGTCCCGCTTGCCTGCGCCGCCACAGCCGCCAGTAGACAGCTGCATTGACCGCCAGCACCAACGTACCGAGCACGATCTGCGCGCTACGGGTCAGCCCTTGCGGGTAGATCATCGCAGTCAGGTAATGTCCGATGAAATCGCTGCCATAGCCCGTTTCCCCGCCCATCCGGCGCCACTGGTTCTCCAGCGGGGTCAGCGGGCAGATCCAGCCGGCGTACTCGATCCAGATGCCCCACAGTACCGCCGGCAGATGCAGCCAGGCCAGCCGCGGCCGGCGCAGCACGGCGAATCCGCCGAACGCGACAAACAGGATGAATCCCAGGTGCAACAGCAGGACGGCATCGGCCAGCAAAGAATACGGCATGCTCAGCGCAGCTTGATCTCCGTCCAGATCCTGGCCAGCACCCGGCGCTGGTTGCGGTCGAGGTCGCGCAGCATTTCCAGCCGTTTCAAATGCTCGGCATCGGGGAACACCGAGGTGTTGGCGGTGATCGCGGGGTTGATGTAGCGTCGGGCGGCACCATTGGGGTTGCCGGAGCCGATCAGGTTGGTGAGTTCGGCGGCGTTCTTGCCGTCCAGCATGAAGTTGATGAATTGATGGGCGAGATCGGGGCGGCGTCCGGATTTGTGCAGCACCATGGAATCGAGTGCCAGCACGGCGCCTTCCTTCGGCGTGGTGTAGCCGATGGTGAAGGCGCGCTGGGCGCGCTGCGCATCCTGCTGCGCCTGGAACATGTCGCTGGAATAGCCGTGGGCGAGCCAGATGTTGCCGACGGTGAGTTCCTTGATGTAGCTGGAGGCATTGAACGCGGCCCAGTAGGGCTTGGCGCGCAGGATGAGGTCGCGCGCCTGCTGCCAGTGTTTTTCATCGGTGTCGTTGACGGAGTAGCCCAGGTATTTCAGCGCCGCGGCCAGCAGTTCGCGCTGCGAATCCAGCACCGTGACGCGGCCCTTCACCTTCTGCAAATATTTGGGCTCGAAGATCACCGCCCAGGTGTCGGTGGGCAGGTTGAGCTCGCGCATTTTCTCGACGTTGTAGCCGATCAGCGTGACGGTGTAGGCGTACGGCACCGAGTAGCGGTTGCCGGGGTCGAAGAAGGCGTTGAGGTAGTCGGGCTTGATGTTCTTGAAATTGGGCAGTTGTGCCTTGTCGAGCGGACGCAGCGCCTGGGACTTGATCAGCGCCTCCACCGCGTTGCCGGTGGGCACGATCAGGTCGTAGCCGGTGGCGCCGGCGGCCAGCTTGGCCAGCATTTCCTCGTTGTCGGAATAATAGTCCTGCACCAGCTTGCATTTACAACTGGCTTCGAAGCGCTGCACCGTCTCGTCGGCGATGTAGTTGTTCCAGTTGTACAGATGCAGTTCGTCCGCGGCTTGCACTTGAGCCATGGCCATCAACAGCAGCAGTGCGATCAGTTTTTTCATACGGCTCTTCCTTTCAGGACGTCCGGGGCGATGCGGGAGGCGAGCAGCAGCAGGGTCAGCGTCAGCAGCATGAGCAGCGTGGAGACGGCGTTCACCTCGGGGGTGACGGCGATCTTGATCATCGAATAGATTTGCAGCGGCAGCGTGGAGACGCCCACGCCAGCGGTGAAGAAGGTGATGACGAAGTCGTCCAGCGACAAGGTAAAACTCATCAGGAAACCGGCGATCACCGCCGGCAGGATCAGCGGCAGGGTGACGTGGCGGAAGGCCTGCCAGGGCGTGGCGCCCAAGTCGCGCGCGGCCTCAAAGATGCTCTCGTCCATGCCGACCAGCCTGGCGCGCACGATGACGGCGACGAAGCCGATGCAGAAGGTGATGTGGGCGATGATGACCGACAGCATGCCGAGCGTGAGGTTGAGCACCTGGATGAAGAACAGCAGCAGCGACACGCCGAGCAGGATTTCCGGCATCGCCACCGGCGACAGCACCATGATCGGCAGCAGCCTGAGCCGGTAGCGCTGCATGGCGATGCCGGCCATGGTGCCGAGCACGGTCGCCGCGCTGCTGGCGACGAAGGCGATGAACAGCGAGTTGGCCGCCGCGCGCAGCATGCCGGCATCCTGCAGCAGCACCCGGTACCAGTGCCAGGTAAAGCCCACCCACTCGGCATTGAGGCGCGAATCGTTGAAGGAGTAGGCGACGACGATCACCAGTGGCAGGTACAGAAACAGATAGGTCAGGATCGCTGCCGTCCACAGTGCGGGGCTTCTATGCATAGTGCCTCCAGCGCCGGGCCAGCCCTGCCGCCAGCCCGGCCCAGGCCAGCGCGGCAACGGTCAGCAGGATGGACAGCGCCGAGCCGAACGGCCAGTCGCGAGTGCCGAGAAACTGCTCCTTGATCAGGTTGCCGATCAGCATGTCGTGCGTGCCGCCCAGGATGTCGGGAATGGCGAACACCCCCAGCGCCGGGATGAACACCAGCGCGCTGCCGGCGAAAATGCCGGGTAGCGAGAGCGGAAAGGTGACGCGCCAGAAGCGTTGCCAGGCGCTCGCGCCGAGATCCTGCGCGGCGTCGAGCAGCAGCGGGTCGTGGCGTTCCAGGTTGGTGTAGAGCGGCAGGATCATGAACGGCAGGTGCACGTACACCATGCCCACTAGCACCGCGACCGGCGAGAACAGCAGCGGCACTGGTCCCGCATGGAACAGCAGCAGAAAATCGTTGGTGAGCCGGCTGAGCGCCGACTGCGGCCCGAGGATGATCATCCAGGCATAGGCGCGAATCAGAAAGTTGCTGGCAAACGGCATGATCACCAAGAGCACCATCAGGTCGCGCTGCCTTTTCGGGCTGCGCGCCATCAACAGCGCCAGCGGGTAGGCCATCAGCAGGCAGATGAAGGTGGTGGCGAGGGCGACGGCGAACGATTTGACGAAGATTTCGGCGTAGATGGGGTCGCTGAAAAAGAAGCGGTAGGCCTCCGCCGTCAGTCCGGACGGGAGGTTCGGGGTGGGGGAATAGAGCGCCGCCAGCCCGCCGAACTCGCCCGGATAGCGGAACGACGCCACCACCATGATGATGCCGGGGGCGACGAAGAACAGCAGCAGAAACAGCAGCGGCGGGCTGCTTACCAGCCATTTGACGAGGTGTGCCCTGGAGATTGTTGGCCTAGTCATGCAGAAACACTCCGGCATCGTGGCGCCAGGCGACCGTCACCGCATCGCCCACCTCGAAGAAGGTGGCGCGGCCGGGCGTCGAATTCGGGCGCAGCGCCTTGAACAGCGCGCCGTTGGCCAGCGCGACGGTGTAGATAGTGACATCGCCGTGGTAGAGGAGTTCGCGCACCTGGCCGCTGAAGCGGTTTTTCAGGTCGATGTCCTCGCTGCCGGCGACGATGCGCACCTGTTCCGGGCGCAAGGCCAGCAGGCCATGGCCGCCCGCCATCGGGCCCGGCATGGACGGCGCCAGCACTTCGCCCAGGCCGTCGATGCCGAGTTGCAAATGGCCGTGGGTATTTTCCAGCACCTGTGCGTCCAGCATATTGATGTTGCCGATGAAGTCGGCGACGAAGCGGTTGCGGGGAAAGCCGTACAGCTTGTCCGGCTCGTCCAGCTGTTCGACGCGGCCGCGGTTCATCACCGCAATGCGATGCGACAGCGCCAGCGCTTCGTCCTGGGCGTGGGTGACGAACACGAAGGTGATGCCGAGTTCGCGTTGCAGGCCGATCAGTTCGACCTGCATCTCTTCACGCAGCTTGGCATCCAGCGCCCCCAGCGATTCGTCCAGCAGCAGCAGGCGCGGCCGGTTGATGAGCCCGCGCGCCAGCGCCACGCGTTGCTTCTCGCCGCCGGATAGCTGGTGCGGATAGGCCGCTGCCTTGCCGGGCAGGCGCACCTGTTGCAGCGCCTGCTGCGTGCGGCGCTGGATTTCCTCGCTGGGCCGGTGCGCCATGCGCAGCGGGAAGGCGACGTTGTCCGCGACGGAGAGGTGCGGAAACAGTGCGTAACTCTGGAACACCGTGTGCACCGGGCGATTCTCCGCCGGCGTGTCGGCGAGGTCGCGGCCGTCGAGCAGGATCTGCCCGGCATCGGGCAGATCGAAGCCGGCGATCATGCGCAGGATGGTGGTTTTGCCGCTGCCGGAAGGGCCCAGCAGGGTGAAGAACTCGCCCGCCTCGATGGCCAGACTGACGTTGTCTACCGCGACAAAATCGCCGAAGCGGCGGGTGACGTTACGCAGTTCCAGGAGTGCCATCGGTGCTCCCTTCCGGGCTCAGCAGTCAGGGCTCATGACGCGGCTGTGGCGGATGCCCATGCGCCGCATGGGCATGCAGATAACTCGGCTCCTCGACCTGTGCTTCATGGCCGAAGTAGGTCGGCAGCAGCGAGCCCACGATCATCCCCAGCGCACTGGCGATCAAGCCGGCGAACTGCGCCGGCAGGAAAGGATCTTCCGGGCCGACAAGCAACATCGCGAGCCAGGTCGAGAGTCCCAGAAAGATCGCCAGCAACGCGCCCTGGTTGGTGGCGCGCTTCCAGTATACACCGCAGGCCAGCGGCACGAAGGCCATCACCAGCGTGATCTGGTAGGCGTTTTCCACCATCTTGAAAATACTCAGCTTGGAGTTCATCGCATACAGCGTGACCAGCACCGTAAAGCTGAGTGTCACGATACGCATCAGGCGCAGCAGTTTGTGGTCGCTCATCCTGCCCATCATCGGCTTCAGGATGTTTTCGGTGAAGGTGACCGAAGGTGCCAGCAGCGTCGCCGAGGCGCAGCTCTTGATCGCGGACAGCAGCGCGCCGAAGAACATGATCTGGGCAAACAGCGGTGCGTGGTTCAGCACCAGGTTGGGCAGGATCATCTGCGGATCTGTTTCAATCAATCCGGCCACCATCTTGGGGTCGATCATCGTCGCGGAATAGGCGAGGAACATCGGGACGAAGGCGAACACAAAGTACAGGCAGCCGCCCAGTACCGAGCCCCAGATCGCGATTTTTACCGTTTTCGAGGATTGCACGCGCTGGAATACGTCCTGTTGCGGGATCGAGCCGAACATCATGGTCATCCAGGCGGCGGCAAAGGCGATGATTTCCTTGAGGTCGGGCGCGGGCCAGAATGCGAATTTCCCGGCCTGGCGCGCGTGTTCCACCACTGTTCCGACGCCGCCCACCATGCCGCTGACTTCGCCGCCGATGTAAAGCATGCCGATGCAGATGATGATCATCTGCAGCAGGTCGGTGATCGCGATGGCCCACATGCCGCCGAACAGCGTGTAGATCAGGATGGTGCCGGAACCTATCGTCATGCCGGCGATCCTGCTGATCTCGCCGCCGGACACGACGTTGAACACCAGGCCCAGTGCGGTAATCTGCGCGCCCACCCAGCCCAGGTAGGAAATGACGATGGCGATGGTGGTGAGCACTTCCACCTTGCGCCCGAAGCGTTTCTTGTAGAAATCGCCTATGGTCAGCAAATTCATCCGGTACAAGGGCGCGGCGAAAAACAGGCCGACCAGGATCAGGCATAACGAAGAGCCGAACGGGTCGGCCACCACGCCGTGCAGGCCTTCCTGCAGGAAGGTGGCGGGGATGCCGAGCACGGTTTCCGAGCCGAACCAAGTAGCGAACACGGTGGCGGTCACCATGTAGAACGGCAGGTGGCGGCCGGCGATGGCGAAATCCTTGGTGGTATGGACGCGGCTGGCAGCCCACAGGCCGATGCCGACAGAGACGATCCAATAGGCGATGACGAACCAGAGCAGCACGATATTCCTTTCAGGATGAACTTGAGTTGGCGCTATTCTAACAATTTGGAAATGACTGCCGCCATTAGGTACAATCATTTAAAAGAATTTTAAGGAAGCAAGGAGGAAAGATGGCTGAGCAAGCGCAGACCCTGGAGCAATGGCTGGCTTTCCTCACCGCCGCGGAAATCCCCGTGTTGCGTCATACCGCACGCGAAATCGAGCGTCTCAAGCAGCATGAAGAAGACCTCGGTGCGCGCGCCGTCGCCAACGTGGTGGTGCAGGATCCGCTGATGACCGTCAAATTGCTGCGCTACCTGCAGGACCACAAGCACAGCAGCCAGTTGCGCGATCTGGTGCAGGTGGAGCAGGCCATCATGATGATCGGCCTCGATAATTTTTTCGATAACGTGCCGCATACGCCGGTGGTGGAAGATGTGCTGCAGGACCACCTGGATGCGCTGGTCAGGTTGCTGCGCTCGGTGCGCCAGGCGCAGCGGGCGGCGCGCTACGCATTCGACTGGGCACTGCTGCTGCACGACCTGCACGCCGAAGAGGTACATATTGCGGCACTGCTGTGCTATCTGGGCGAAATGCTGATGTGGATATCCAACCCCGAACCCATGCTGAAAATCCGCCACATGCAGGAAGCCGACCGGACGCTGCGCAGCGCGGCGGTGCAGGAGGAAGTGCTGGGATTCAAGGGCATGGATCTGCAACGCGCGCTGACCGTGGGCTGGCATTTGCCGCAATTGCTGCAGGATATGATGGACCCCGCCCAGGCCGAGCATCCGCGCGTGAAGAATGTCATGCTCGCGGTCAATCTCGTGCGGCATTCCGCAAACGGCTGGGAGGACGCAGCGCTTCCCGACGACTACAGGGATATCGGCGAGCTCTTGCGCATGAAGCCGGAAGACGTGCAGACGATGGTGATGCCCAAGGGAGACGCGCCGGCTGGCAACGCTTAGGTAGCGGTGAGCAGCATCCAGGCCAGCGGCAGCAGCTGCAGCAAGAGCACGACCGCCAGCAAGGCCAAAATTACCCTCATGCGCCGCTGGTCGCGCTGTTCCTGCGCCAGCAGCACGAGCCGCAGCTGGCTGGCCTCCCCGGCAATAGTGCTGGTCAGGTAACGATGCATCAGCCTGGGTAGCTGCGGCACCAGCTTGCCCCACGACGGCGCTTCCTCGCGCATAGTCTCCAGCATGCCGCGCCAGCCCATCTGTTCCGACATCCAGCGCTCCAGGTAAGGCTTGGCGGTACTCCACAAGTCCAGTTCGGGGTCGAGTTCCCGGCCCAGGCCTTCGATATTGAGCAGGGTTTTCTGCAGCATGACCAGCTGGGGTTGAATCTCCACGCCGAAACGGCGCGAGGTCTGGAACAGCCGCAGCAATACCCGGCCGAAGGAGATGTCTTTCAGCGGCTTGTCGAAAATCGGTTCGCACACCGCGCGGATCGCGGATTCGAATTCGTTCGCCGGCGTATCGGCCGGCGCCCAGCCGGATTCGATATGGGCGCGGGCGACTTCCTTGTAGTCGCGGCGGAAAAATGCGACGAAATTGCGCGCCAGATAGTTTTTGTCGGTATCGGAGAGCATGCCCATGATGCCGAAATCCAGCGCGATATAGCGGCCGAAATGCGGGCCGTCGGTCGCGACCAGGATATTGCCCGGATGCATGTCGGCATGAAAGAAGCCGTCGCGGAATACCTGGGTAAAAAAGATTTCGACGCCGTGCCGCGCCAGTTGCGGAATGTCCACGCCCAGTTCGCGCAGCGCGGCGACCTGGCTTACCGGGAGGCCATCCATGCGCTGCATCACCATCACCTGCTCGCGGCAGAAATCCCAGTGCACTTCCGGCACCAGCAGCAGCGGGCTGTCGATGAAATTGCGCCGCAGCTGGCTGCAATTGGCGGCTTCCAGCATCAGGTCCAGCTCCTGGTGGACGTGCCGGGAAAATTCGGCCACCACTTCGCGCGGCTTGAGCCGCTTGCCGTCGGCCCACAGCTTTTCCATCAGCAGCGCGGCGGCATCCAGCAGCGCGAGGTCGTTTTCGATCACGGTCCGGATGCCCGGCCGCAGGATTTTCACCGCGACCGGTGTGCCGTTCATCAGCGTCGCGAAATGCACCTGGGCCACCGAGGCGCTGGCGACGGGCACCGGATCGAACTCCGCAAAAATCTCGTGCGGGACTTTCTGGTAGGCATGGAAAATGACTTCCAGCACTTTCTCAGCGGGGAAGGGCGGTACCTGGTCCTGTAGTTTGGCCAGCTCGTCGGCGATGTCCAGCGGAATCAGGTCGCGCCGCGTCGAAAGCATCTGGCCGAACTTGACGAAGATCGGGCCCAGGCTTTCCAGCGCGAGCCTGAGCCGCACGCCGCGGGGCGTGGTTAGCTGGCGCCGGAACAGCAGCGCTTTAATCAGCCGGTTAAGAATATCGAAGCGGGCATGGCCGAGCAGGAATTCGTCCAGCCCGTGGCGTAGTGTCACAGTGAAGATTCTGGCAAGCCGCAACAGGCGCATTTAAATGAGTTTTTCCAGTTTTTCCAGCCGTTTTTCCAGCCGTTCGGTATCGTCGCGCAATCGGTCCACTTCGTGGACAAACCGTTCCAGATGGCGTTTCTTGGCGATCAACGGCTGCTCTTCTTCCCAGTATTCCGCCAGCATGCCGGCGACGCTCCAGAATTGCCGCCGGCCTTCGCCGACGACGCGCTTGCCCAAGCCGACCAGTCCATGCGCCGGAATGTCGCCGATCAGCCGGCTCAGGTCTTCTTCAAATTCCCATTCCAGCTGCTGCAGAACCTTGCCCACCGCTGCCGCGAACTCGGTATCGCCCCGTAATTCCAGATCGGCATGATCCAGCTGCCGGCTGGCCAGAAAGCGCAATGCGGCGAGCGGCGTGAGCGCGATGGTGGCGTCGATACCGGCGTGGTCCGGCGAGGGGACGAACTCGCCGCTGTCGATCAGCGTGAGGTTGATGGCAACGGGAGGCAGGTTGATTTGTACGGTCTTGCCGGCATAGGCGCGGAGCTCTTCCGCCGTCCAGGGATTCTGGCGCAGCAGGTGATTGAGCGCGTCTACAACCGGGGTGGCTGGAACTGGGATGACCGGGATCAATACTTCCAGCCCTTGTGCAGCGCCACCACGCCGGCAGTAAGGTTGTGGTAGTCCACCTTGCCGAAGCCGGCGTCCAGCATCATTTGCCTGAGCTCTTCCTGGGCGGGGTGCATGCGTATCGATTCGGCCAGGTAGCGATAGCTGTCCGCGTCATTGGCCAAGAGCTTGCCCATCAACGGCAGCAGTTTGAATGAATAAGCGTCATAGGCCGGTTGCAACGGCTTCCACACTTGCGAAAATTCCAGCACCAGCAGGCGTCCGCCGGGTTTGAGCACGCGCTGCATTTCGGCCAGTGCCAGATCCTTGTGCGTCATGTTGCGCAGGCCGAAAGCGACCGTCACGCAATCGAAATAATCCGCAGGGAAAGGCAGTTTCTCGGCATCGCATTGCAACGCCGGCACGGCCACGCCGTCGTCGATCAGGCGGTCGCGTCCCACGCCCAGCATGGAAGCATTGATATCGGTCAGCACGACTTGCCCGCCGGGGCCGACTTTTTTTGCAAACAAGCGGGAAAGGTCGCCACTGCCGCCGGCCACGTCCAGCACGCGGTTGCCGGCGCGCACGCCGCTGATTTCGATGGCGAAACGCTTCCACAGCCGGTGCAGTCCTGCCGACATGACATCGTTCATCAGGTCGTAGCGGCGGGCGACGGAATGGAAGACTTCGCCGACTTTTTTGGCCTTTTCTTCTTCTGCGACGGTTTGAAAACCGAAATGGGTCGAGCTCATGGCGTTTCTTTACGTTGGTGGCCCGCTGCCGCGAGCCGTTCAAGATAGTCCTGCCACAACTGTTCGTGGCGCATGCACAGGTCGAAAAGATAATCCCAGGAATAGAGCCCGGTGTCGTGACCATCGGAGAACGCGAGCTTGACCGCATAATTGCCGATCGGCTCGATGCCGATGATGTTAACGTCTTCCTTGCCGGTCTGCAGTACTTCCTGGCCCGGCCCGTGACCGCGCACTTCGGCGGATGGCGAATAAACGCGCAGATATTCGCACGGCAGCACAAAATGCATGCAGTTATCGAAGGCGATTTCCAGCCGTCGCGATGCCTGATGCAGTTTGATATCGGTGGGACGGGGGGTGTTGGATGTGAGTCCGCTCATAGACTTGAAATCATACCAGAAACCGGCAGGGTGAGGACTTGAGGAGGCGCTTATCGGATGAGGCGGAATATGCCGGCAGTGGCTTAATAAACCTGAAATTTCCCCTCCAGCTTGGACGATAACGTCAACTGCTGGCACAGGCGATGTGGCGTGCTAAATTCGTTTCATATTATGCTGATTCCGTTGAATTTTTAAGATTTTATGCTAGAGTGCCCGTATAACCGTAAAAAAATCGGACGCCATGCCATGACGCACAGTACCCTCGCCAACCAGTTTGCCGCTTACAGCCAGTGGCGCGGCGGTCTCGTCGATACCCTTTGCGATTACCGCAACTGGTTGAATGAGCAGGAACTGAACGATGCCCAGATCGACCTGCGTATCCAGCACCTGCTCGACCGGCTGCGCGACGACAAACTGAACGTGGCCTTCGTCGCCGAGTTCTCGCGCGGCAAGTCGGAACTGATCAATGCGATTTTCTTCGCCGATTATGGCCAGCGCCTGCTGCCGTCGAGCGCCGGCCGCACCACGATGTGTCCGACCGAGCTGCTGTACGATGCATCGAGGCCCACTTCGCTGCAGTTGCTGCCGATAGAAACCCGGATTTCGGACGCCACTACGACCGAATACAAGCGTTATGCGGACGAATGGACGGTATTCGAGTTCGATATCGAGTCGAGCGAGAGCATGGTCTCGGCATTCAAGCAGGTCAGCAGCACCAAACGAGTGCCGGCGGAAGAGGCCACGCGGTATGGACTGTTCGACCCGGACGACCCCGACGACGCGATGAATCTGAATCCCGACGGCACCGTGGATATTCCGGCGTGGCGCTATGCGATCATCAACTTTCCGCACCCTTTGCTGAAGCAGGGGCTGGTCATCCTCGATACGCCGGGACTCAATGCGATCGGCACCGAGCCGGAACTGACGCTCAACATGCTGCCCAACGCCCATGCGGTGCTGTTCATCCTGGCGGCGGACACCGGCGTGACCAAGTCGGAAATCGATGTCTGGCGCCATTACATCAGCGGCACGCGCTGGAAGCAGAAAGGCCGTCTTGCGGTGCTCAACAAGATCGACGGCCTGTGGGATGAACTAAAGAACGATACCGAGATCGAACGCGAGATCAACAAGCAACTCGCTACCAGCGCCGATTTACTGGGATTGCATCCCAACCAGATATTCCCGGTTTCCGCACAGAAGGGCTTGCTTGCCAAGGTCAACGAGGATGCCGAGCTGCTGGGCAAGAGCCGCTTGCCGGAACTGGAGCGGGCGTTGTCCGACGAGCTGATTCCTTCCAAGAAGGAAATCGTCCGCGACAACACCCAGAACGAAATCGAGGATCTGCTGAACAACTCCAATATTCTGCTGGAGGCGCGTCTGCAAGGGCTGGCCGAACAACTGGAGGAGTTGCGCGGGCTACGCGGCAAGAATGAAGACGTCGTCGAACACATGATGAACAAGGTGAAAGTCGACAAGGAAAACTTCGAGAAAGGCTTGCAGCGTTTTCAGGCATTGCGCAGCGTGTTCTCGCAGCAGACCAATAGTCTGTTTACCTATCTCGGCATGGAGGCACTCAAGGTCGAAGTGACCAGGACGCGCGAGGCGATGGTGAGCAGCAATTTCACCAAAGGGATACGCGGAGCGATGGATGCCTTTTTTGTCGACTTGAAAGGAAAATTAACGCAATCGGATACGCAGATCGAAGAAATCAAGAATATGATGGATGCGATGTACAAGAAATTTTCGGCAGAGCACGGCCTGCGTCAGGTGACGCCGCCGGCATTTTCGACGCTGCGCTACCAGAAGGAGCTGGCCAAGTTGGAACGCGCCTACAAGGAGCATTTCGACACGGCGTTCAACATGCTCACCAACGAGAAAATGACGCTAACCACCAAGTTTTTCGAAACTCTGGCGAGCCGCGTGATTCATGTCTACGAAGTTGCCAACCGCGATGTGGAGAACTGGCTGAAAGCGGTGATCGCGCCGATGGAATCGCAGGTGCGCGAGCATCAGTTGCAGTTGCGCCGCCGCCTTGAAAGCATCAAGCGCATCTACAAGGCGACCGACACGCTGGAAGACCGCATCGCCGAACTGGAGAATATGGAAAAGTCCATCCACGGCCAAATGAAAGACATCAAGGTACTGCGCCAGCACATCGGCAATGCGCTGGCTTTCGATCAGTCTGCCGGAGAAGTGCGGGCTGCATGACCCCGATACTTTTATTCCTGTTCGGTTTGACGCTGGTGTTCGTCGGCTTCGCTGCGGTTGGTGTGCTGTGGGCGATCAAGAACGGGCAGTTCGACGACCTTGAAGGCCCTGCGCAGCGCATTCTGATGGACGACGATGATCCCTTGATTCCGTTCAATACCAAGCCCAAGCCCTAGCCGGCTGAGGCCTTGAAAGGCCAGCCGGCTTGCTCTAGAATGCAACGCTGGCGTCTTTAATGTTTGGATTGAAAAATGGCAAATCTGTTTACTTGGGAAAATGCCCCGCTGACCTTCATCGTCGCACTGATTATCTGGTCCTGGATCAGTTTCTTCTCGGTGATCCTGTCCTGAGATTTGAATTTCCCAAATAAGAACGGCTGCCGAGGCAGCCGTTCTTATTTGGATGGCCCGACGGAATCACGCCGGCGCCATCAGTAGCTTCATTTTTTGCATGGCTTTCTGCTCGATCTGGCGGATACGCTCGGCGGAAACGCCATATTCCGCTGCGAGTTCGTGCAGAGTCGCGCCATTGTCTTCCTGCAGCCAGCGCGCCTCGACGATGCGGCGGCTGCGGTCGTCCAGGCTCGCCAAGGCGTTCTTCAGGCCGACGGTGTGCAGTATTTCGATTTCGCGCTCGGCCAGTTCGTCGGAAGGTTCCGGCCGGTGGTCTTCGAGGTAGGCGATCGGGCTGAAGCTTTCCTCGCCGTCTTCTTCGCCATGGGATTCCATCGATACGTCATGGCCGTTGAAGCGCGATTCCATTTCCAGCACTTCTTCGGGTTTGACCTTGAGCTCGCGCGCGATTTCCTGCACCTCTTCGGGGTGCAGCGAACCGTTATGGGTAGTCATGCTGCGCAGGTTGAAGAACAGTTTGCGCTGGGCCTTGGTCGTGGCGATTTTGACAAGGCGCCAGTTGCGCAGGATGAATTCGTGGATTTCGGCCTTGATCCAGTGCACCGCAAACGATACCAGCCGTACGCCGCGATCCGGGTCGAAGCGCTTGACGGCTTTCATCAGCCCAAGATTGCCTTCCTGGATCAGGTCGGCCTGCGGCAAGCCGTAACCCGCATAGCCGCGGGCAATGCTGACCACGAGCCGCAGATGGGAAAGAATCAGTCCCTTGGCGGCTTCCAGGTCGTTGTCGCGTTTGAGTCTGGTCGCCAGCTCGTGTTCTTCCTCGGCGGAAAGCACGGGAAACGCGCGCACCGCCTGGATGTAATGCTCCAAGCTGCCTACCGGCATCGGCATGGGAAATGAAAGTGATTGACTCATCGTAATAACCTCCCGAGATGAATTATTTTAGCACTCGCGGTTAGAGAGTGCCAGTGACAAAAAGTTCATCTGCAAATGCCTGGTTGTTCCAAGCAATTAAAGTCGTAAACAACTTAATAATGTCGTAAACAGATTCCTTAGTTTACGAGTTAGGGGATATTTATTGCCTTGGTGATAAAGTATTCTGGGAATGTTGCCGTCGAGGATATCTGTCAGATCGGGTCGCGACTACTACAAATGAACAACCAATCACCCTCATCTCCTTGTCTGGACCAGAAATGGACAACACAACAAAAAGCTCGAGCTTATAGCTCGGGTTGATTGCCCTTGCAGACACTGGCGGGGATCCTTGGGAGTCGAACCCAGCACCAACGGATTATGAGTCCGTCGGCGTGCGAAAGGATCAAGCTCTTCATCCAGTAAAATCGTGATGCGTTCTAGATATGTTTCTTCGGCCTATTTAGGCCGTCCTATGCTACTACCGCTCCAGGCCTCCTGCATCAACTCAGTATTCCAGTGTTACTGTCAGACGAAAGGTACGTGGTTCTGCTGGATGCGAGTGAATATCGTCCACACCGGCGGCAGGTTCACCCGCCAAGCGCGAGGTATAGAAATAATCGATATCCGAGACCTTGCGGTCGAACATGTTAAGTACATCCAGCGCCACGGTGGTTTTTTTGTCGAAATGATAACCAAGCCGCCCGTTGACCAGCATTGAGCCTTTGGAACGTACGCTGTTGTCCTCGATCAGCGGACGAGGACCAAAATAACGCAATCTGGCCGAGCCAAACCATCCTAGTTCACGTTCCGCTGCCACTCCGATAGAGGCCATTTGTTCGATGGAGCCGGGAATTCTGTTCCCAACCACATCGGAATCAGTAAACCGAGCGCGTGACACGGCGAAATCAGCATCAACATAAAGCCATGAGAATGGCCGATAATGGTTAGTCTATTCGATACCGGTACGCTTGCTGGGGCGGCTGGCCTCGGTTGCTCCCACATCGCCAACAAACAACAGTTCAGAATCAATATCGAGTTGGAATAGCGCCAGTGTGCTATGCCAGTTTGGTAGCCAAACTGCGCGCAGCCCAATTTCCTTACCTTCCGCCCGGACCAGCGGATTGGCTTTATCCGCCGCCGCACCTGTTTTTGGATCAACCTGGATGGTTGCTCCACGCCCATCGTTGCTGTGGAAGCCGCGGCCCCAATTGTAATAAAGATCGGTGTCTTTCCCTGTGCGCCAAGCCAGCCCGAATTTCGGACTAAATAAGCGACTGCTGGCTTGCCCGGAATTGAGCGGGTTGTCGCTATCAACGTCGAAATGATAAATGTCGCCACGCAAGCCTAATGAGGCATGTAGTTGCTCTGTGGCTTGCCAATCGGCTTGCCACCAGAGCGCACCATTAACCTGATCCACGCTATCCTGCCGCACCGTGCCGATACGTTGCCGGGCCACAGTATGAAAAAGCCCAACCGTGTCAATCTGGTCATAGCGTGCCTGCGCGCCAAATGATTGTGTCAGGGGTTGCCCAGCTAGTTGGCCATCCCCGTGCCGGGTAACTGCTCCACCGTATACCTTGCGGTTGTCTAATTGTTCAAACTGGTCACCGGTGACGGGGTCATCCAGAAGGTACTGCCAATGCGCAATTTGTTTACGACTTTAGCTATCGATCCTGCTTTTATAACTTATTGATTTAATAGAGTGCCATGTTTACGACTTTAATGGGCCAGAACACTGGTGTTATCCGGCCAATCATACTCGTGCGGCACCAGGAACGCTTTCATAGTTCCCCGTGTTGCGCTGTTAGTGTGTATGCTTTTCGGATAACACGAACTTTGACAAGAGGCAGGATATGCAGCATTCATGGGAGGAAGAAAACCGGTTGGCAATATCGGCGGTGCGCGAGGGCGGACGCATCGCGTCGCACTCTGCCGCTGCCCTGGATATCCAGACCAAGGAGTCGCCGCGCGACATCGTGACCGCCATCGACATCGAGGTCGAGCGGGCAATGCTGGATATTCTGGCGCAATCCGCTTATCCGGCGCTGAGCGAGGAGAGCGTGACAGGAAGCGTGTATGCGCTGCACGAGGACAAGCTGATGTGGGTGGTCGATCCGATCGACGGAACGGCCAACTTTGCTCATGGGATGGATTATTTCGGCATTTGCGCAGGCTTATGCTGCGGGCTCGATTTTCTGGCCGGGGCGGTTTACTTGCCCCGGCTCGACCAGCTGTATTCGACTGCGGGGCAGGTGGCGCTGCTGAACGGAACTCCTTTGCTGCACCGGCATAGGTCTTTCAGTGCGTCATTGGTGGGAGCCGGCTTTGCCAACGCGGTTCACGATGCCGCTCATCGTGCCAGGCAATACGAATTGTTCGGTTCGGTCAACGAACAAACCCGCGGCTGCCTGCGCCTGGGCAGCACCGCGGTCAATATCTGCTTCGCCGCGGCGGGAAGATTGCAGTGCGCCTATGGCCTCAGGGCCAAGATCTGGGATGTCGCTGCAGCCTTGGCGGTGGCGATTGCAGCCGGTTGCAAGGTGATCGTCGCGCCTTCCGGCGATCAGTTCAGCGTGGACTATATCGCGGGCTCCGGCGACACGGCGACGATGATCCACGAACTGTGCGTCGATAAGGAATTGATGATCGAATCCTGCCGGGTATGGGAAGACGGTTGCCTGAGTAGCTAGGCTATCCGGGCTGCTGTTTCCATGGCGGCTTAAGTATTAAGGCCGAACGGCAGCGCGACGGCAGGTTGTGCGGTAAAAGTTGGACGTATCCGGACTGAAACAGTTTGCCCAATGAAAAATGGCAGCCGAAGCTGCCATTTTCCAGAATGACCGGGAATACCGGCCGGTGATCATCGGCTTAACGGTTGCAGACGTACATCGTCACTTCAAAACCGAAACGCATTTCAGTAACTTCGGGCTTGCTCCACATGGTAGTCTCCTTAAGGCATTGGGAAAAACTCGCAAGCGAATCGACTTCGCTGGTTCGTATGACGCGTACTATACCTAGGCGTTTTACTTGGGTATTCGAGACGGTCATGAATTGCGCCTAATGATTTTCATCAGTGACGGAATTTCATGCGGCAGTTGACGGCTGGACGAGCGTACAGTATTCTCTCTGCCATGGGCTCCGACATCGATTATCTCGCCAAGCTGCAGGATTATTACGCAGACCAAAAGACGCTGCCGTCTTTCTCCGCCATTGCCCAAATGCTGGGATTCAAGTCAAAAAACGCCGTTTCGGCACTGGTAGCCCGGCTCAAGCTGCAGGGTTATCTCGACTCGGCGCCGGACAAGCGCTTGAAGCCCGGCGCGCGCTTTTTCGAGCGCATGATCGCCGACAGCACGGTGAGGGCCGGTTTCCCATCGCCCGCCGCCAATGACAGGCACGACACGCTGAGCATAGACGAATTTCTGGTCGAGCGTCCTTCGCAGACCGTGTTGATTACCGTGAAGGGCGATTCGATGATAGACGCCGGCATCATGCCCGACGATGTCGTGATCGTCGAAAAACGGCAACTCGCCAATGTCGGCGATATCGTGGTGGCGATCGTCGACGATGAATTCACCTTGAAGACCCTGGCGCGCGAGAAAAACCAATTCGTCCTGCTGCCTGCCAACAAGGCCTATCCGGTAATCCGCCCCCAAGGCAAGCTGGAGATTTTCGGCGTGGTGGTCGGGCAGTTCCGCAAATATAAATAAGAAGTTTCTTACGCCTGCTCAAGCTTGGCCAGCATGGCTGCTCGTTGCCGCGTCTTGACGCCCGTCAGCACAAACCCGTGGAGCTTGCCGCTGTGGTCGATCTGCCAGAGTTGAAACCCGTTGTCCGCTTCCATTGCCACCCAGCTGGCATCGACGCCAGCCGGCGCCGGTTGCACCACGATAGGATAGATCGTGGTTTTGACGGCTACCGGCATGAAGGGGAACGACACGGTGGCGGGGGTGCCGGCCAGCGTTTTCGCCAATGCCCGCGCCGCATGCATGATGGGCATCACGAAGGGCATTACGCGGCCTTCGATTTCGGCGCAATCGCCGAGCGCGTAAATGTCGGGGTCATTGGTGCGCAGGCTGCCATCCACGACAATGCCGCGGTTGACCGCGATGCCGGTGGCTTGCGCCAGTCCTGTGCGGGGGCGCAGGCCGATCGCGGACAGGACGACATCCGCGCTGACGTTGCTCCCGTCGTCGAGCCGCAGTTCGATTTTCTTGCCGTTCCTGGCGGCGGACACCGCGGTGCGTCCAAGGCGCCATTGCACGCCGATCTGCTTCAGGGCTTGTTGCAGTGCATCGCCGGCCAGCCTGGGGATCAACGGCTGCAAGGGGTATTCGGCAGGCCCGATCACGGTGACGGCAAATCCCGCTGCCGCAAGATCGTTGGCAAATTCGCAGCCGATCAGGCCCGAGCCGAGTATGGCGACTTCGCTGCCGGGTTCGAGCGCAGCGCGAAACCGGGCGTAATCCGCCAGGTCATTGACCGAATACACATCGGCGGCCGCGTCACCGCCCAGCGGCGGCCGGATCGGATCGGCCCCGATCGCAAACACCAGTGCGCGGTAACGGTAGTTGCCGGCTGTCGTTTGCACTTTCTTTGCGGCGGTGTCGATCGCGATGACCTCCGCATGGGGCAGGACGTTTGCATTCAGATCCAGCGCGGCTTTTTCCGCCGTTGCAGTGGCCAATTGTGCCGGTGTTTTGCCGGCGGCGAAGGCATTCGACAGCATGGGTTTGGAATAGACGCTGCCGTCGTCGCGGGTGATGATTGTCAGCGGCGCGGCGGCGTCCAGTTTGCGAAACTCGCGGGCCAGGGTATAGCCGGCAAGCCCGCTGCCCAGAATGATGATGGGTTCCATGTATATTTATTCTTCCAGCAAGCTGCGCAACATCCATGCCGCCTTTTCATGCACCTGCAGGCGCTGCGTCAACAGGTCAGCCGTAGGCTGATCGTTGGCACGTTCCACCACAGGAAACAGCGAGCGCGCGGTGCGCGCCACGGCTTCCTGGCCGTCGACCAATTGCCGGATCATTTCGCGGGCGGCTGGTACGCCTTCGCTCTCGGCGATCGAGGTCAGTTTGCCGAACTCGCGGTAAGTGCCGGGTGCGGGAAAATCCAGCGCGCGGATGCGCTCGGCCACCAGGTCGACCGCCAGCGCCAGTTCGTTGTACTGCGTTTCGAACATCAGGTGCAAGGTCTGGAACATTGGCCCTTTCACGTTCCAATGGAAGTTATGAGTCTTCAGGTAAAGCGTGTAAGTGTCGGCCAGCAGACGCGACAACCCTTGCGCGATTTCCGCGCGATCCTGTTCGCTGATACCAATATCGATAGCCATTTTTCTATCCTCCTGGTGGTGAATGAGCCGCTGAAGACTTCCTAGATTTCGACCATATCAAAGTCGGATTTGCCGACGCCGCAGTCTGGACACGCCCAGTCGGCGGGAATGCTTTCCCAGGCCGTGCCCGGGGCGATGCCTTCTTCCGGCAATCCCTTGGCCTCATCATAAATGAAGCCGCATACGATGCATTGCCAAACTTTCATTCTCTGTCTCCTGATATATTAAAACTTGCCTCTCTCTCCCAGGCGGGAGAGAAAACAAGATACCTTTCTCTTTGCTATCCGGCAAAATTCTGGCGCTTGCGACCACCCCGAAAATCTCTTCTTTGCCTCAATCAAGCCACCACTTTGGCCAATATGCTGCGGTACCGGTTGGCATGACGCTCTTCCACCCTGGCCAGCGCGGCAAAACGCTTGGCGGCGAGCGCCAGCACGGCGGCGAAGTGCCGCGCATGTTCCTGCGATTCGGCGACCTGCGCGTCGATTTCCTTCACCGCATCGCTGTTGCCTTCGGCTTCGGCGGTGTGGCGGAAACCCGGGTACATTTCGGTGTATTCATAGGTCTCGCCGGCAATCGCGATTTCCAGGCACCTGGCCGGTGTCATTTCCGCCTTGGGGTAGAGCAAGTCTAGATGGCCGAAAGCGTGCATCACTTCCTGGTTGGCGGTTTCCTCGAACGCCCTGGCGGTGTGTTCATCGCCTGCTGCGCGCGCCAGTTTGGCGAAATAGCGGTACTTGATATGCGCCATCGATTCTCCGGCAAAAGCGGATTCGAGGTTTTGCATGGTTTTCAATCCCGGTCGCTGCATGATGTCCTCCTGAGCCTTGGTTAATCGATTCGTCGCTTGACGATGAAAAGCATTCTAGGGGCGGTTTATTGATAAATCCAATTGTATGTTTCAATTGTTTTGATTTATTATTCTTATCATTGTGACGGGAGTTGAACCATGACACTGAATGAACTGCGCTATATCGTCGCCGTCGCGCGCGAACGCAATTTCCGCCGCGCCGCAGAACGCTGCTTTGTCAGCCAACCCGCGCTCAGCCTGGCGATCCAGAAACTGGAAGAAGAGCTCGGGGTGCAGCTGTTCGAGCGCAGGAAAACCGACATCGCCTTGACCGGCGTCGGCGAGCAGATCGTCGAACAGGCGATACGCGTGCTGGACGATGTGGCGAAAATCAAGGAAATGGCGCGGCAAGGCGCCGATCAACTGGTGGGCTCGATCCGGCTGGGCGTGATCTACACCGTAGGGCCATACCTATTGCCGGAACTGATCCCGGTGCTGCGCGACAAAGCGCCAGAGATGCCGCTGGATGTGGAAGAGAACACCACTGCCAGCCTGGAAACCCAGTTGCGCAATGGCGTCGTGGATGCCGCAGTCATCGCGTTGCCGTTCGATCTGCCGGGCATCGCAACCGTGGAGCTCTATGACGAGCCGTTTGTCGTCGTGGTGCCGGCCGATCATCGCTGGGCCGACAAAACCAGCATAGGAGCTGCCGATCTGGCAGGCGAGAAAGTGCTGCTGCTGAATAGCGGACACTGCTTCAGCAATCAGGTGGTCGAGGCCTGCCCGGAACTCTCCCGCAAGGGCGAAGTGCTGCAAGGCAATTCGCTGGAAACGATACGCAATATGGTGGCTTCCGGCCTGGGCATCACCGTGCTGCCTTGCAGCGCTGCCAGCGAGCGTTACCGCAACCCATTGCTGCGCATGATTCCATTCGATGCTCCGGTGCCGACGCGCAGAATCGCGCTGGCCTGGCGCAAGAGCTTCGTCCGCAACAGCGCCATCACCGCGCTCGCCGATGCGGTAAAGACGATCAAGTCGGATTGTTTTAGCCCGGTTTTATAAATGCCCGGAATAGGCCCGGCAACAGTCAATGATGGGTATTCGCCCACTGCACAATTTCTTTCACACCGATGGCGCCGGCCTGGCGTGCGACTTCACGGCCGCCTTTGAACAGCGCCAAGGTCGGAATGCTGCGGATGCCGTACTGATTGGCCAGCATCTGCTCGGTCTCGGTGTTCACCTTCGCCAGCCGCAGGTTGGGCTCCAGCACGTTCGCCGCCTGCTCGAAAGCCGGCGCCATCATTTTGCAGGGTCCGCACCACGGTGCCCAGAAATCCACCAGTAGCGGAATGTCGTTGCGGCCAAGATGCCTGGCGAAAGTGGATGCAGTCAGCTCGACCGGACGCCCAGTGAAAATCGGCTGGTGGCACTGCCCGCAACCGGGATGCTGGGCAAGGCGCGCTGCCGGCATGCGATTGACCGCGTGACAGTGGGGACAGACGAGGTGCAGTGGAGTATCCATAAAAATTCCTGCGATAACGTATTCACTTGCTAGATAGGGCCGACGGTGCGGGTCTTCAAGCCGCTAAATGAAAAACGCCCGGTCAAACCGGACGTCAAGCGGGTAAACCGACAGAGCCTAGCTCTTCTTTCGCGGTGCCGAATGCGAAGACCCAACCCAAAAGGCAAGCGCGGCAACGGGCAGGGCGAATTTGAAGTCGATATGATCCCATGGCAGACCTCCTGTCGTGAAATTAGTGTGAACACGCCCTAATCATGCAGAATGACAGAATGCCACAGGTTGAATATTGGCATGGCCTGGTGATTGAGCCATAAAACTTCCGTTGGACTCGCGATTCCGCGCAGAAGTTGCCTGGCGTGGCGGCGGCATATGATGTATCGGGGGCTGATTTTATTGATGACGATAGGAATTCTTTTAGCAGCGGGCTTTTCCCGCAGGTTTGGTACGAGCGACAAGCTGATGCATTGTTTGAGCGATGGACGGCCGATTGGACTGGCTGCCGCCCAAAATCTCGTGCAGGCGGTGCCGGCTGCTATCGCTATCGTCAGACCTGAAAATCAGGAGCTTGGGGAGTTACTCAAGGCCGCTGGCATGCACGTCATGGCCTGTGGCGCGCATGAAAAGGAAATGGCGGATAGCCTCGCGGCGGCAGTCAGGTTTTCTGCGCGATTTGCCGAGTCCGTCGACGGTTTCGTTATCGCATTGGCCGATATGCCGTTCATACGCCCGCAAACCATTGCCGACGTTGCCGGCAAGCTGATGTCGGGCGCTTCCGTCGTGGTGCCGGCGTATCGGGGGCGGCGCGGACATCCTGTCGCTTTTGCGGCGAAATTCCGCAACAACCTGGAAAATTTGCGCGGGGATGAAGGCGCGCGTTCGATTCTCAAACGCTACCAGGACGAGATTTACACGCTTGCATGCGACGATACGGGGATACTGGCCGATATCGACACCCTGTCCGATATCGGCGTAGCCTGAACTTCAAGCCGCACAGGCTCTGCCCGCAAGATTTTCAGCGCGATGCGAAGCGGCAGACTGCGCGGCGGCCAGCCGTTGCTGCGTGCGCACCTGGATGATTTCGGCGAGGATGGCGACGGCGATTTCTGCCGGCGTGCGGCTGCCTATCGGCAAGCCCACCGGGCCGCGCAAGCGGGCAATTTCGGTTTCATTCAGGTCGAACATGCGCATGCGTTCGCGCCGGTTTTCCTGGTTCTTGCGCGAGCCCAGCGCGCCCACATAAAACGCATCGCATTTGAGCGCTTCCAGCAGGGCCATGTCGTCCAGCTTGGGGTCGTGCGTGACCGCGACGATGGCGGTATGCGGGTCTGGCCGCATCGCGATGACGGCGTCGTCCGGCATGCCTTCCGTCCACGTCACGCCTTCGATCCGCCATTCGGCGCGGATGTCTGCGCGCGGATCGCACACCAGCACGTCGAAATCCAGCGTCTGCGCCATGTTTGCCAGCACCGCGCCCAATTGGTTGGCCCCGATAATCAGCAAACGCCATTCTGGCCCGAAATAGTTATGGAACCAGTCGCCGTCGAGCATGGGCGTGCTGCCCGGCAGGGCTTCGCCCAGCCGGATTTCTCCCGTGCCGAGGCGCACCGAGCGCTTGAGCGGTTTCCTTTGTTCAATGCTGTGGATGACCGGGGTCAGCTGTGTCGCGTCATGCAAAGGTTCGACGAATATCTGCAGGCGGCCGCCGCAGGGAATGCCGTAACGTTGCGCGTCGTCCCGGCTGACGCCGTATTCCATCAGCGCCGGCGCTTGCGGCAGCGCTTGTGCGCGGGCCTTGTCGGCCAAGTCGTCCTCGATGCAGCCACCGGATACCGAGCCTACCAGATGGCCGTCCTCGCGCACGGCCAGCACCGCTCCTGGCAGGCGCGGCGCCGACCCCCAGGTTTGCACCACGGTAAACAGATGCGCGCGATGACCGTGGCGCAACCATTCAGCGGCACGAGTGAGGACTTCCCAATCCAGCGAATTCATAAAGGTGCCCCCTTTATGTTTTGCCGAGTTGATCGCCGATCGGCAAAGTGCGAATGCGTTTGCCGGTGGCGGCGAAAATGGCGTTGGCCACCGCCGGGGCAATCGGCGGCACGCCCGGCTCGCCCGCGCCGCCCATTTTCTCGGTGCTGGGCACGATATGCACCTCCAGCGTGGGCATCTGGTTCATGCGCAGCACCTGGTAATCGTTGAAGTTCGACTGCTGCACGCGGCCGCCCTTGAAGCTGATTTCGCTTTGCAGCGCCGCACCCAGGCCGAACGCGATGGCCGATTCCACCTGTGCGACGAGCGAATCGGGATTCACCGCCAAGCCGCAATCGATCGCGCATACCACGCGATGCACCTTGACGGCGCCTTTGTTGACCGAAACCTCGGCGACTTGCGCGACATAGCTGCCAAAGGATTCGTGCACGGCGAGTCCGCGGAATCTGCCCTTGGGCAGCGCGCCGCCCCAGCCGGCCTTGTCGGCGGCCAGGTTGAGCGCCGCCAGGTGGCGCGGGTGGTTCTTGAGCAGTGCACGGCGGTATTCCAGCGGATCCTTGCCGGCCTCATGCGCCAGCTCGTCGATCAGGCTTTCCATGACGAATCCGCTGTGGCTGTGGCCCACCGAGCGCCACCACAGCACGGGAACGCCGATTTTCGGCGAATGCAGAGCGATCTTATAGTTGGCAATGCCCTTAAAATAGGGGGAATCGGCCACGCCCTCTACCGACGTCGCATCGATGCCGTTCTTGACCAGGAAGCCTTCGAACGGCGTGCCGGCGATGATCGATTGACCTACGCACACATGCTCCCAGGCAACCGGCAGCCCGTCTGCGCCGAGCCCCACGCGGGCTTTGTGCAGAAACATCGGGCGGTAATAGCCGCCCTTGATGTCGTCTTCCCGTGTCCAGACCGTTTTTACCGGCGCGCCGGCGGCCTTGGCAATGTGCGCCGCTTCCACCGCAAAATCCGAGTGTGGATTGGCGCGGCGGCCGAAACCGCCTCCCAGAAAGACGGTGTGAATCTGCACCTGTTCCGGGTTGAGATTCAAGGCCTTGGCGACCGCCAACTGGTCCACGCCCTGCATTTGCGTGCCGGTCCATATTTCGCACACGTCTTTATCTATGCGCACCGTACAATTGAGCGGTTCCATCGGCGCATGCGCCAGATAAGGTGCGGAATATTCGACCTCTATAGTTTTGGTGGCCTTGGCTAAACCGGTTTTGCTGTCGCCCGCTTTGGCTGCCACCAGGCCCTCGGTGGCGGCGGTTTTCCTGTAATCTTCCAGCAGTGTCCTGGAATCCAGCGCGGCATTCTGGCCCAGGGCCCAATCCACCTTGAGCGCATCGCGGCCTTGCTTGGCCGCCCAGAAATTGTCGGCGATTACCGCTACCCCGCTCGGCACCTGCACCACGTTTTTCACACCCTTGATTTTTCTGGCCGCGGTGGCATCGAACGCTTTCACCATCGCGCCGAATACGGGCGGACGGACAACCACGGCGGTCAGCAGGCCGGGAAAATACACGTCCTGGCCGAACACCGCGCTGCCGTTGGTTTTTTCCGGACCGTCCAGGCGCTTGGTGGCGCGGCCGATGATTTTCCAGTCTTTTGGCTCTTTCAAGGTAACGGAGGTCGGTGTTTGCAGCTTGGCGGCGGCTTCGGCCAGTTCGCCGTAGCCCGCCCGTTTGTCGCCAGCGATCACCATGCCGTTTTCGGTGCTGCAAGCCGCTGGCGCCACGTTCCATTGTGCCGCAGCTGCATTCACCAGCAGGGCGCGCGTCAGCGCGCCGGCCTGGCGGTAGCGGTCGAACTCCGACCAGGTGGTGGACGACCCGCCCGTCATCTGGAGACCGTAAGCCGTATGCGAATAAACCGGCAACGCCGGCGCGTGCTCCACCTTGATCTTGCTCCAGTCCGCGTCCAGTTCTTCGGCGATCAGCATGGGCAGCGTGGTCCAGATGCTTTGGCCCATCTCGCTGTGGGCGAGCAGAACCGTGATCGTGTTGTCCGTGCCTATGCGCAGGAAGGCGTTGGGGGGCGGCAGTTTTGCATTGTTGTTTTCCGCGGCGTTTGCGGCAGGCAGCAGGAAGCGCTTGGCCTGAGGGATGGTAAAGGCGATCACCAGGCCGCCGGCGATGAAAGCGCTGGCCTTGATGAATTGGCGTCTTGAAATGTTGAGCGGGGCATTCATCGGGTTCTCCTTAAGCCAGCTTGCCGGCGGCGGCATGAATGGCGGCGCGGATGCGCTGATAGGTGCCGCAGCGGCAGATGTTGCCGCTCATCGCGGTATCGATATCGGCGTCGCTCGGGCTTTTGTTGCCGGCAAGCAGGGCAGTCGCCGCCATGATCTGGCCCGATTGGCAGTAGCCGCATTGCACCACGTCGATCTCGCTCCAGGCGGCCTGCACGGCCTGGCCTACCTTGTCATTGCTAATATGCTCTATCGTCGTGATTTTCTTGCCGACCGCGGCCGAGACCGGCGTAATGCAGGACCGGATTGCCTGCCCGTCCAGATGCACCGTGCAGGCGCCGCACTGCGCCACGCCGCAGCCGAATTTCGTGCCCGTTAAATGGGCGATGTCGCGCAAGGCCCACAAGATGGGCATGTCGTCCGGCGCGTCCAGTTGTTCGTCTTTCCCGTTGATGTTCAAAGTGACCATGAAGCATCCTTTCTTTTTATGAACTCGCGATAGTATGAAGGAGAATGAATGAGGCAATAAATGGAAATGATGTTATTTTAGAATTCCAGATTGTGGAATAATCTGGCTTGCCTCCAGGAATTACGAATAAATGCTTAACCGACTGGAAATGATGCGCATATTTTGCGTAGCCGCCGAGGCCACCAGTTTCAAGGAGGCTGCCGCCCGTCTGGGCGTTTCCCCGCAAGCCGTGACGCGCGCGGTGAAAGAACTGGAGCTCATTGTCGGCGAGCCCTTGTTCTATCGCAACACGCGCCAGATGCGCATCACGGATTACGGAGAACAGCTTGCCCATCGTGCGCGGGATACGGTTGCGGACATCGACGCCCTTTTCAAGCGCGGCAGCAAAGAGCCTACGGCGGACATGGCGGGAAGCGTGCGGATTACCGCGCCCACCGTGATCGGCCGCCGTTTTTTGCTGCCGGTACTGAGCAAAATTGCCGCAGAATATCCCCATATCAATCTCGACTTGCGGCTGTCCGACACGATTGCCGACGTCATCGAGGAGCAAATCGATATCGGCATCCGGGTCGGTTTTTTGCGGGACAGCAGTTTCGTCGCGCGGGCGATAGCGAAGACTTATTTTCTCGCCGTCGCGTCGCCCGAGTTGATTGCCCGCGTAGGGCGTCCGGCCGGCATACAAGCGTTGCTCGACCTCCCGACAATCGCGCTGGTCGATAAGAACTCCGGCCGTCGCTGGCCGTGGTATTTTGCCGATAGCCAGCAATTCACCCCGAGGGCGACCGCATTTGTCACGGACGACGCTGAAATCGAACTGGGTCTTGTCCTCAATGGCATAGGGTTCGGGCAGCTCGCGGATTGGCTGGCCATCCCTCATATCCGTGGCGGAAGGTTGGTTCGAGTGCTTGAGGCACATACGCCGCCGCCGTGGGATTTGTACGTTTACCGGCCTCGTCGGGGTCCGGTGCCGGCCCGGATAAGAATGGTTTACGACCGCATCGCGAGCGCTTTTTCCGCCCCGGAAATTTTTCTTGCTCAATCCTGAGGCTGCGCCGGCAAATGCTTCAGGCAATGCCGCTCCGGCAATTGGCGCAACTGGCGCTCCGGATTTACTGTTCTGGCTGCTGCGCGAATACCCGGCTGGCAAGAATGTCCTCGGGTTCTAGCGTGACCAGATCCTTGCGCGTCAGCGCCTTGCCGTGGCTGGCGAACAGGCGGTTGGCCTGGCGCAGCCGGGCCCGGTCCAGCGCGTTGCGGATCGAGCGCGCATTGGCGAAATTCGGCATCTGCATGCGCTTCTCAATATAGTCGGCAAAAGCTTTCTCGCCGTCGGGGCTGAAGCGATAGTTGAGCTTGGCCATCATTAGCTTGGCTATTTGAAGTAACTCCTCCGCCGAGTAATCGGGAAAATCGATGTGGTGTGCGATGCGCGACGACATGCCGGGATTGCTCTGGAAGAACTTGTCCATGCGATCCTTGTAGCCGGCCAGGATGACAACCAGATCGTCGCGCTGGTTTTCCATCACCTGCAGCAGGATTTCGATCGATTCCGCGCCGTAGTCGCGCTCGTTTTCCGGCTTGTAGAGATAATAAGCCTCGTCGATGAACAGTACGCCGCCCATCGCCTTCTTCAGCACCTCGCGCGTCTTGGGCGCGGTATGGCCGATGTACTGGCCCACCAGATCGTCGCGCGTCACCGCCACCACATGGCCTTGCCGCACATAGCCCAAGCGGTGAAGAATCTCCGCCATGCGCATCGCCACCGTGGTCTTGCCGGTGCCGGGGTTGCCGGTGAAACACATGTGCAGCGAAGGCGATTGGGCGCTCAGCTGCACCTGCTCGCGCAGCTTGTCGATCAGCAGCAGCGCGGCGATTTCGCGGATGCGGTCCTTGACCGGCCTTAAGCCCACCAGCTCTTTCTCCAGCTGGTCGAGGACTTCCTGGATATTGGATTCTTCGTAAACTTTTTTCAGGTCTACCGGCGTGGCATCGGAGACCTGTTCGCTGTCGTCATCCATGGCATTGTCCCATACGCATCAGCGATAACGGCTGCCTTCCGGCTTGTCGGTCGCATAGGAGTGGATGGTGTAATGAATATGCCGCCCGCTTTGCTCCTGCCTGACCAGGCCGAATCCAGGCTCGTCCGGGGGCCGGTTGACGATGAACGACATGCGCGGGGTTTCCCAGCCGCGCGAACTGTCGAATGCGGTCACGCGGATATAGAGGTTGGGATAGGTGCTCCGGCATTCCCTGATTTCCATCATGATGCCGGCCGGGTCCTTGAGATCGAACATCGGCATGCCCCACATTTCCCAGTAGGTGTTGCGCGGATGCGGGTCGTCGGTATATTCGACGTTGACCGCCCAGTTGTTCTTCAGCATGTACTGGATCTGGCTGGTGATCTGCTCGTCGGTGAGATCGGGCAGGAACGAGAACTGGCCTTGGGTGATGCGCATGATGCTGTCCTCCTTGATACGAATGTTTATAGGGATGCCGTCGCCGTGGGCACAAAGTCCGCGGTATCGGTCGAGGAGTAGTTGAAGGTGATGTCCTTCCAGGTATCCAGCGCGGCGGCGAGCGGCTTGCACCATTTGGCGGCGGCTTCCAGGATCTGCGGGCCTTCATTCCAGATGTCCCGGCCTTCGTTGCGCGCCAGGATCATTGCCTCCAGCGCCACCCGATTGGCGGTCGCCCCGGCCTGGATGCCCATCGGATGGCCTATGGTTCCGCCGCCGAACTGCAGCACCACGTCCTCGCCCAGATAGTGCAGCAGCTGGTGCATCTGGCCGGCATGGATGCCGCCCGAGGCCACCGGCATCACCTTGTTGAGCGAAGCCCAGTCCTGGTCGAAGAAAAGGCCGTTCTCCAGGCTGACCGGCGTATGCGACTCGCGCAGCGTGTCGTAGAAGCCCTTGATCATCAGCGGGTCGCCCTCCAGCTTGCCCACCACGGTGCCGGCGTGGATATGGTCCACGCCCGCCATGCGCATCCACTTGCAGATCACGCGGAAGTTCATGCCGTGGTTCTTCTGGCGCGAATAGGTCGAATTGCCGGCGCGGTGCAGGTGCAGAATCATGTCGTTCTTGCGTGCCCATTTGGCCATGGACTGAATCGCGGTATAGCCGATCACTAGGTCTATCATCACGATCACCGACCCCAGAGACTTGGCAAACTCGGCGCGCTCGTACATTTCTTCCATGGTGCCGGCGGTGACGTTGAGGTAATGCCCCTTGACCTCGCCGGTCGCGGCGGATGCCCGGTTGACCGCCTCCATGCAGTAGAGAAAGCGGTCGCGCCAGTGCATGAACGGCTGCGAGTTGATGTTCTCGTCGTCCTTGACGAAATCCAGCCCGCCCTTGAGCGCTTCATAGACGACTCTTCCATAATTGCGGCCGGACAGGCCCAATTTCGGCTTGGTGGTCGCGCCCAAGAGCGGCCGGCCGAACTTGTCGAGGCGCTCGCGCTCCACCACGATGCCGGTGGCCGGACCCTGGAAGGTCTTGAGATAGGCTATCGGAATGCGCATGTCTTCCAGCCGTAACGCCTTGACCGCCTTGAAGCCGAACACGTTGCCGATGATGGAGGCCGTCAGGTTGGCGATGGAGCCGGGCTCGAACAGGTCCAGGTCGTAGGCGATATAGGCAAAATACTGCTGGTCGGTCCTGGTGCCGGGCCCGGTGTTGGGCACCGGGTCGACGCGGTAGGCCTTGGCACGGTACAGTTCGCAGGCGGTAAGGCGGTCGGTCCACACCACGGTCCAGGTCGCGGTGGAAGATTCGCCGGCCACGGCGGCTGCGGCTTCAACCGCGTCCACGCCTTCCTGCGGCGTGATGCGGAACAGCGCGATGAGGTCGGTATCCTTGGGCTGGTAGTCCGGCTCCCAGTAGCCCATCTTGGCATAGGGAATCACGCCGGCCTTGTAGCGTTCCCTCCCTTCTTTCATGGTTCCTATGTCTGACATTTCTTCCTCCTGGCGAGAATTGAGTATTAAAACTTGCTGGAAAAAACGGCGGCAAGCGCCGTCCCTAAGGGTGCTATTAAACAAAAGTTTGTCAGAGCTTGGGGATTAATAAAAATCAATAATTCCTATGGTTTTGGTAGACTATTATCTATGAGTTGGAGTTGACACCATGATGCGTCATGCCACATTCCGCCAGCTTGAAGTGTTCGAGGCCATTGCCCGTCTGGGCAGCTTTACCCGCGCCTCCGAGGAGCTGCACCTCACCCAGCCCACGGTTTCGATGCAGATGAAAAAATTGAGCGATGCCGTCGGCTTGCCGATCTATGAGCAGATAGGGCGCCAGATCCGGCTCACCGATGCCGGCCAGGAGCTGGCGACGACTGCGCGCGAAATCCTGCAAGCGCTGGAACACTACGACATGGTGGTGGCGGACATGCAGGGGCTGAAGAAGGGCAAGCTGCGCCTTACCGTTTCCACCACCGCCAAATATTTCGCGCCGCGCATGCTGGGAGAGTTTTCGCGTATTCATCCCGGCATCGAGGTTTCGCTCAAAGTCACCAATCGCCAGAAAGTCCTGGATCGGGCGGCGGAAAATCTGGACGATCTGTACATCCTGTGCCAGCCGGTGAGCCACGTCGCCTTGGACGCGCGGCCATTCCTGGAAAATGCACTGGTCGTGCTCGCCCATCCAGAGCATCCGCTGGTGGGGGTACGCAACATTCCCATCGCGCGCCTGGAGGAAGAACCGTTCCTGATGCGCGAAATCGGTTCTGGCACGCGCCTGTCGGTGGAGCAGATGTTCGCCAGCCACGGCATCAAACCCAATATCCGCATGGAGCTGGGCAGCAACGAGGCGATCAAGCAGGCGATCCTGGGGCGGCTGGGGATTTCGGTGCTGTCGCGTCATACGCTGGGCATGGACGGCATGAATGAGCTGGTGGTGCTGGACGTCGAGGGTTTTCCCATCGTGCGCCAGTGGCATATCGCCTACCCCCGCGGCAAGCAGCTTTCGGTGGTGGCCAAGGCCTTTCTGGAATTTCTATGGGAAAACGTCATGCCCGACGCGGAGCCGCGCGCTCAGGGTCGATCCAGCCGGGACAGATAGCGGTTTACCGCCCAGTAAGACCCCAGCCATCCCAGCAGCGCCGAGCCGCCGACCAGCAGCAGGCTGGCCTGCTGCCCCAGCGGATTGAGGCGAAAATCCGACGCGTACAGGCGGGCGATGTCGTCCACCGATAGATTGAAGATATAAAGCGCAGCAAACAGGATGATCCAGGCCGTGACGCCGCCGGCGAGGCCCTGCATGGTGCCGGTGTAAAGAAAGGGGCGGCGGATGAAACGGTCGGTGGCGCCGATCAGCTTGCTGACCTCGATTTCTTCGCGCTGGGTGAGGATCTGCAGGCGTATCGTGTTGCCGACGATGGCCACCAGCGCGAAGCCGAGCAAGCCGGCCAGGATCAGCACCGCCTTGTTGCCCAGCTGCAGCAGCGCATACAGGCGCTTGATCCAGGCGGCATCGAGCTGCGCATGCTCCACCTGCGGCCAGCCGGAGAATTCCTTTTGCAATGTTTCGACGGCGGCCGGGTCGGTGCTTTTGGCGTGCACGATATAGGCATCGGGCAGCGGATTCTTTTCCAGGCCGCCAAGAGTATCCTGCAACCCGTTCTTTTCCTGCAATTCGCGCCAGGCGGCGCCGCGGCCGAGGAAACGGAAATCGCGCACTTCGGGATGCTGGCGCAGGCGCCGGTCAATATCCTTGACGGCATCCGCAGGCGCGTCCAGCGCCAGGAACAGCGTCACTCGCGGCTCGGTTTCTATGCCGCCTGCTGCGGCCCGCAGGTTATCGATCAGCAGATACAGCCCGGCCGGCAGGCTCAACGTGGCGCCGATGACGCCGGCCATGACCAGGTTGGCCAGCGGCGCGGCGCGCAATTTTTTCAGTACCAGCATCAGCGCCTGCCGGTGGGCATGCAACCAGGCGTTCATCGGGCGAGCACCCCATGGTCGAGATGCAGCACATTGCCCGAAGCGGCGCTGCCGGCATCGTGGGTGGCGATCAGCACGGTGACGCCAACTTCATTAAATGAACGGAACAGCGCCATGATGTCGCGGGCATAATTGGCGTCCAGATTGCCGGTGGGTTCGTCCGCCAGCAGAATCGCCGGGCGGCTGACGATGGCGCGGGCGATTGCCAGGCGCTGCTGCTCGCCGCCGGACAGCGCGATCGGCATGGCTCTCTCGCGCGGCAGCAGGCCTACCTTGTCCAGCGCGGCGCGTACGCGCTTGCCGGCCTCGCGCCCGCCGATACCGTCGATCGCCAGCGGCAGCGCGACGTTGTCGAAGGCGTTGCGGTCGTAGAGCAGTTTATGGTCCTGGAAAATCAGGCCGAAATTGCGCCGCACATAGGGCAGGCCGGCACGACGCATGGCGCCGATGTTCTGGTTGTTGAGCAGGATGGTGCCCGCGGTCGGTCGCTCGATTGCGGCGGCCAGCTTCAGTAAGGTGCTTTTGCCGGCGCCGGAATGGCCGGTAATGAAGGCCATCTCGCCCTTGCCGATTTCGAACGAGACGTTGCGCAGCGCTTCGTGGCCGCCGGGGTAGCGCTTGGTGACTTGATCGAACTTGATCATAACCCTGTAGTGCAGGCGGCCCCGCCTGCAAGCGCACATCGCAAATATCCGTCAATTGCAGGCGAGGCCGCCTGCGCTACGGTGAGGAATCGCCTCATGAAAACAAGGCCTCGCTGAATTCTGCGGCATCGAACGGCTGCAGGTCGTCGATCTGTTCGCCCACGCCGATGAAGCGCACCGGGATCGGCCGCGTCTTGGCGATGGCGGCGATGACGCCGCCCTTGGCGGTGCCGTCGAGCTTGGTCAGCACCAGGCCGCTGATGTTGAGTGCATCGTCGAAGGCCTTGACCTGCGCCACCGCATTCTGGCCGGTATTGGCGTCCAGCACCAGCAGGATTTCGTGCGGGGCGTCGGGCAGCGCCTTGCCGATCACGCGCTGGATTTTGCGGATTTCTTCCATCAGGTTCAACTGCGTCGGCAGGCGCCCGGCGGTGTCGGCGATGACGACGTCGATGCCACGGGCTCTGGCCGAGTTGACTGCGTCGAAGATCACCGCGGCCGGGTCGCCGCCATCCTGCGCGACGACGTGCACGTTGTTGCGCTCCCCCCAGGCTTCCAGCTGCTCGCGCGCGGCGGCGCGGAAGGTGTCGCCAGCGGCGATCAGCACCGATTTGCCCTCGGTTTGCAAGCGCCAGGCGAGCTTGCCTATCGTGGTGGTCTTGCCGGCGCCGTTGACGCCCGCCAGCATGATGACGAAGGGCTTATGGGTGCCGGTGTCCAGCGGTTTGGCCAGCGGGGCGAGCAAGGTGGTCATGGCCTGGCGCAGGGCGCCGCGCAGTTCGCCGGCATCCTTGAGCGCGCTGCGACTGACCTGGCCGCGCACGTCTTCCAGCAGCTCCTGCGTCGCGGAAACGCCGCAGTCGGCCATCAATAAATGCGATTCCAGCTCCTCGTACAGCGCTTCGTCGATCTTGCCGCCGCTGAACAGCTCGGAAATCGGCGTATTGAGCGTGTCGCGCGTGCGCGAGAGGCCGGCCTTGAGGCGCTCGGCCCAGCTGGGGCTGGACGCCGGCGCCTCGTCTTGCTTTTTGAATAGGTTGAACATGAATTGTATTTTAACCTGCCCGAACCAAATCCGTCTGTGCCGTGTCATATCGGGCGGTATAATTGCGCCCGAAAAAGGAGAATCATCTCGTGACCAGAAAAATCCTCGCTTTCCTGTTGTTGTCGCTGTCGCTATCGGCCGCAGCCGACCAGCACATTCAAGAATTCAGGCTCCCCAATGGCCTCAAGGTGGTGGTGCAGGAAGACCACCGCTCGCCGGTGGTGGTGTCGCAGGTGTGGTACCGCGTCGGCAGCATAGACGAGTTCAACGGCACTACCGGCGTCGCGCATGTGCTGGAGCACATGATGTTCAAGGGCACGAAGGCGGTGCCGGCCGGCCGGTTTTCGCGCATTGTCGCGGCGGCGGGCGGCAAGGAAAACGCTTTTACCAGCCACGACTACACGGTGTATTTCCAGCAACTCGAGAAATCCAGGCTTGGGCTGGCAATGAAGCTGGAGGCCGACCGCATGGAAAATCTGCGCTTGACCACCGATGAATTCTCCAAAGAAATCCAGGTAGTGATGGAAGAACGCCGCTGGCGCACCGAAGACAAGCCGCAAGCGCAGGTGGGCGAGCAGTTCATGGCGGTCGCCCATCAGGTGCATCCTTACGGCCGGCCGGTAATCGGCTGGATGAACGACCTCGAACATATGACGGCGGAAGACGCCAGGGCATGGTATCGCACCTGGTACGCGCCGAACAACGCCACGCTGGTGGTGGTGGGCGATGTCGATCCCAGGCAGGTGTTCAAGCTGGCGCAGCAATATTTCGGTTCGCTTAAAGCCCACAAGCTGCCTCAACGCAAACCGCAGACGGAGCCGGAGCAGAAGGGCGAGCGCCGGGTGGCGGTCAAGGCTCAGGCCAAGCTGCCCTACCTGGCGATGGGCTACCCCGCGCCTGCGTTGCGTAGCGCCGAGGAATGGGAACCCTATGCGCTGGAAATCCTGGCCGGCGTGCTCGACGGCAATGCCGCGTCCCGCCTCAACCGCGACCTGGTGCGGCGCGACCGCATCGCGGTGGATATCGGTGCCGGCTACGACATGCTCAACCGGGGTCCGTCCATGTTCGAGTTCGACGGCACGCCGAGCGAAGGGGCTACGGTACAAGACCTGGAACTGGCGATCCGCGGCGAGATCGACAATCTCAAGGAAAACGGCGTGACCGAAGACGAGCTGCAGCGCGTCAAGGCGCAGGTGATCGCATCCGATGTCTACAAGCGCGATTCGATGTTCTACCAGGCGATGCAAATCGGCCAGCTGGAAAGTGTGGGCTTGTCATGGCGTCTGCTGGATGAATATCCCAAGCGCTTGCAGGCGGTCACGGCCGAACAGGTACAGGCGGTGGCACGTAAATATCTCGACGACGACAAGCTGACGGTGGCGACGCTGGATCCGCAGCCGCTCGACGAAAACGCGCCCAAGCACAAGGAGATGCCGCATGTACATTAATAAAGTTTTTCTGGCTGTTCTGCTGGGCCTGATATCCGTGACTGCCCGGGCCGGGCTGCCGATCCAGCATTGGCAAAGCGCTTCCGGCGCCCAGGTGTATTTCGTCGAGAACCACGATCTGCCCATCCTCGACGTCAGCGTCAATTTCTCTGCCGGCAGCAGCTTCGACACCCGCGACAAGGCCGGCACGGCGGCGATGACGCAAGGCATGCTGGCGCTGGGCGCGGGCGGACTGAGCGACGACCGGATCGCTGGCAAATTTGCCGAGCTGGGCGCGCAACTGGGCGGTGATTTCGATCCCGACCGCGCCGGCCTCAAGCTGCGCACCTTGTCCAGCGAGCGCGAGCGCAGTCAAGCGGTGGGGCTGTTCGCAACCGTCTTGCAGCAGCCGGATTTCCCCGCCGCCGTGCTGGAGCGCGAGAAGGCCCGCACCATCGCCGGCCTGCGCGAAGCGGCGACCCAGCCCGAGAGTATTTCCGCCAAGGCATTCTCGGCCGCACTGTACGGCAGCCACCCGTACGGCAACGATGAAGCCGTGGAGCCGGAAACGGTGGAAAAAATCAGCCGCGACGATTTGGCCGTGTTCTATCGTGCGCATTACACCCGCCATGGCGCGATCGTCGCCGTCATTGGCGACCTGACGCGGAGCCAGGCCGAGCAGCTGGCCGAGCAGTTGACCGCCAAGCTGGCGGACGGTCCAGCCGCCGCTGCGATCCCGCCGCTGCCGCTGCCGCTGCAGCCGGTGGAAAAACGCATCCCGCATCCGGCGGCGCAGTCGCATATCCTGCTGGGTTATCCCGGCATCAAGCGCATAGATCCGGACTATTTTCCGCTCTATGTCGGCAACTACATCCTGGGCGGCGGCGGCTTCGTGTCGCGCCTGACCGAGGAAGTGCGCGAAAAGCGCGGTTTGGCTTACAGCGTCTACAGTTATTTCATGCCAATGCGCGAAGCCGGACCCTTCCAGATAGGTTTGCAGACCAAGCGCGAGCAAACCGGCCAGGCGCTGGCGCTGGTGCGCGACACGCTGAAGAAATTCGTCAAGGACGGACCTGCGGCGCAGGAACTGAAAGCCGCCAAGGACAACCTCACCGGCGGTTTCGCCTTGCGTCTCGACAGCAACGCCAAGGTGCTGGATTACCTGGAAGTGATCGGCTTCTATAGCCTGCCGCTGACCTGGCTGGACGACTACGTTGGCAGCGTGAACAAGGTGACGGTGGCGCAAATCAAGGATGCATTCGCGCGGCGCATCAAGCCGGATAATATGGTGACCGTAGTCGTTGGCTCAGACGCAAAATAAGGTCAGGATCGGCGCCGGAGTATGGCGCAGCCGCTTGCTGCGCTTTCCCGATGCATTGAGCCTGCGGCCCACGCCGGACCGGGTGCGCCAGACGCTGTTCAACTGGCTGGGGCAGGAACTGCACGGCCTCATCTGCCTCGACCTCTTCGCCGGCAGCGGCGCGCTGGGGTTTGAGGCGTTGTCGCGCGGCGCGGCGACGGCGGTAATGGTGGAAAACAATCCCGCCGTGTACCGCGCGCTGCTCGATAACGCCGACGTGCTCAAGGCCGACAAGGCCAGCATCGTGCGCGCCGATGCCGTGCAGTTCCTCATGCAGAATGCCCGGCGCTTCGACGTGATTTTTCTCGATCCGCCCTACGGCCAGGGCTGGCAGCAGAAGCTGTTGCCGCGACTGGCGGGGCATCTGGCGGCGGATGGCGTGGTATATGCCGAAGCGGAAACCATGCTGGCCGACGCCAACGGCTGGCAGGTGGTCAAGCACGGCAAGGCGGGCAATGTGCACTATCACCTGTTAAAATTGATGGATGGATCTTCAAATGCAACATAAAGCCATCTATCCCGGCACCTTCGACCCCATCACCTGCGGGCACGAGGATATCGTGCGCCGCGCGTCGCGGATTTTTCCCGAGGTCGTCGTCGCCGTGGCCGACAATCCGGCCAAGCGCCCGTTCTTCACCCAGGCGGAACGGGTGGAAATGGCCGCAGCCGCGCTGGCGGATTGTCCCAACGTGCGGGTGGCGGGCTTTTCCGGCCTGCTGATGCAGTTCGTGCGCGAGCAGGGGGCGCAAATCGTGCTCAGAGGCTTGCGCGCGGTGTCGGATTTCGAATACGAATTCCAGCTCGCCGGCATGAACCGGAATATCTTTCCCGATGTCGAAACCTTATTCCTGACGCCTTCGGAGCAATACATGTTCGTTTCCGCCAGCCTGGTGCGGGAAATTGCCCAGCTTGGCGGCGACGTGGGCAAATTTGTTTCGCCGCTGATTCTGAGCCGCATCGCGGCGAAAATCGGCTCTACCGAAAATAGCTAAGTGAAAGACTTATGGCCTTATTGATTACTGACGAATGCATCAACTGCGACGTATGCGAGCCGGAATGCCCCAACGGGGCTATTTCGCAAGGGGAGGAGATCTACGAGATCAATCCCGACAAATGCACCGAATGTGTCGGGCACTATGACACAGCGCAATGCGTCGAGGTATGCCCGATCGATTGCATCATTCCCCATCCCGGCATTCGCGAAAGCCGGGACGAGTTGATGCGCAAGTACGAGCGCCTTGCCGCACAATCATAGCCGGTTCGGCTGCTGCCGGTAAAACGCTGCCAGCTGGGCGTAAACCGCCGGGTATTCTTGTCTGAGCAGCATCGGCTGCTCGAAAAACACTTCGCTCATCACCGCAAAAAATTCTTCCGGCGCCTCCGCCGCGTAGGGGTCGAGCGCGGTATCTTCGCCATTGTCCACGCGCCGGCAGAAATCCGCATATGCCGGTTTGAAGGCGGCGCGCCAGTCGGCCGCACGCATGCCGCCATGCAAGCGCGGACAGCCGTCCATTGCGCCGTTGCTCATGTCCAGCTTGTGCGCCATTTCGTGTATCACCGCGTTGTAGCCGTCGCCGTTGCCGGAAGCCGCGACATCCGCCCACGACAGCACCACCGGCCCATATTCCCACGCCTCGCCGCTGCGGATTTCGCGCCGGGCGTGCACCACGCCGGCCTCGTCGGTCCATTCCTGGCGCGAGGCGAATTCGTCCGGGTACAGCACCACCGACACCCAGCCGCCGTACCAATCCATGCCGAGATTGAGGATAGGCAGCACCGCCTGGGCGGTGAGATCCAGGCGCATGGCATCGGTGAGTTCCAATCCCTGCACCGCTTCCAGGCTTTTTTCGTGCAGGAACAGCGTCGCCAGCTCGTGCAGGCGTACAAGCTCCGCCGCATTCAGCCCGGCCAGCAGCGGCAGATTGGCAACGGCAGCCTGCCACTCCGCCGCTGCGATCGGATATTGTCTTAAAATGCGCTTGCGGCGCCAGTTGCTGAAGAACCCCATGCCGCTATTCTGCCGTCATTCCTGTCTCGGGGCTAATCCGGTAAGATTCTTGCCAAGCAACCACAAAGGGGAAATCATGCGTATGCTACATACCATGTTGCGGGTCGGCGACCTGGATCGTTCGATCAGCTTCTATAGCGAAGTGCTGGGAATGCGGGTGCTGCGCCGCGAGGACTATCCGGACGGCAAATTCACGCTGGCATTCGTCGGCTATGGCAGTGAAAAAGACCATACCGTGCTGGAACTCACCTATAACTGGGGCACCGCCGGCTACGATCTCGGCAACGCCTTCGGCCATATCGCGATCGAAGTGGACGATGCCTACCGGGCTTGCGAAGGCGTGCGTAAGGCCGGCGGCAGGGTAGTGCGCGAAGCCGGGCCGATGAAGCACGGTACCACGGTGATCGCGTTTATCGAAGACCCGGACGGCTACAAGATCGAGTTCATCCAGAAGGGTACACAGTTCAGATAGGGATAAATAAAAACGGGAGGCGGCCGCCTCCCGTTTGATCACTGTCCACTGCTTATTTCAACGCCGTGAAAATCTGGTCGCGGATATCTTCCACCGAGCCCACGCCGGCAATCCTGACGTGTTTGGGCGAGCCCGGCTTGCCGCTGGCGGCCCAGTTCGCGTAGTAATCCACCAGCGGTTTGGTCTGGCTGTGGTATACGTCGAGGCGCTTCTTCACGGTTTCTTCCTGGTCGTCGTCGCGCTGGATCAGCGGCTCGCCGGTGGCGTCGTCGCGGCCTTCCACCTTGGGCGGATTGAAGATGACGTGATAGGTGCGGCCGGAAGGCTGGTGCACGCGGCGACCGCTCATGCGCTTGACGATCTCGGCATCGTCGACGTCGATCTCCACCACGTAATCGATGCCCACGCCGGCGTCCTTCATCGCTTCGGCTTGCGGAATGGTGCGTGGAAAACCGTCGAACAGGAAGCCGTTGGCGCAGTCGGCATCCTTGATGCGCTCCTTCACCAGGCCGATGATTATGTCATCGGACACCAGGCCGCCCGCATCCATCACCTGCTTCGCGGCAACTCCCAGTGGCGTACCGGCCTTGACTGCGGCGCGCAGCATGTCGCCGGTGGAAATCTGCGGAATGCCGAATTTCTCTTTGATGTAATTGGCCTGGGTGCCCTTGCCTGCGCCGGGGGCGCCTAGAAGTATCAGTCTCATGCTTTCTCCCTAGATTAATTTCCCGAATTATATCAGGCCAGATAATTGGCAATGGCGACAAACTCGGCCACGCTCAGATTTTCCGCGCGCAATTGCGGGTCGATATCCAGCGCGGCAAAACCGGCGTCGTCGAGCAAGCCCTTGAGCGTGTTGCGCAGCGTCTTGCGGCGCTGCGAGAAGGCGGCGGTTACCACTTTGCCGAACAGCTTTTCGTTGTTGGCGGGATGCGGCGGAGCTTCGTGCGGCACCAGCCGCACGAAGGCCGATTCCACCTTGGGTGCGGGGTCGAAGGCTTCCGGCGGCACGGTGAACAGGTATTCCATCTGCAGCCGGTATTGCAGCATCACCGACAGTCGCCCGTATGCGGCAGTGGAAGGCTCGGCCACCATGCGCTTGACCACTTCCTTTTGCAGCATGAAATGCATGTCGGCGATGTGGGCGACGCTGTCCAGCAGGTGGAACAGGATGGGGGTGGAGATGTTGTAGGGCAGGTTGCCGACCACGCGCACCTTATTGCCCAGCGTGGAGAAATCGAATTTCAGCGCATCGGCGTTGTGGATGGTGATCTTGTCCGCCGGGTAGTGGCTTTGCATCCAGGCCACGATGTCGCGGTCGAGTTCCACTGCGTGCAAATGGTGCAGGGTTTTCAGCAGCGGCTGGGTGAGTGCGCCCAGGCCAGGGCCGATTTCGGCCATCAGGTCGTCGGGCTCGGGGCGGATGGCTGCCACCAAGGCGCGGATGATGTCGGGATCGTTGAGGAAGTTCTGGCCGAAGCGTTTTTTGGGGAGATGTTTCATGGCGGCATTCTACTGGACGAAGGAGACATCGTCATTCCGGCCTTGAGCCGGAATCCAGTGATTTGCTCCCTCGTCCCTTGCGGGAGAGGGCTGGGGTGAGGGGCAGGTGGGGAGCCGGTGGGGAGCAGGTCAGATTAGGCGAGTTTCGAGCAAGCGAAGCGCAGCGGCCATCCAGCTCCTTTTAAACATCAAAACCGTCGGTCTCGGCCGACGACCGAGTTACCTTCTCTTGCTTGCCCAAGAGAAGGTAACCGAAGAGAAGGGCACCCCCTGCCGCGCCCCTACGGGGTTCCCTGCGCTGCGCGCCAAGCCGGGCGGCTGCGGAACTCGGGCTACGCCCTCAGACAGTCCTCGCCGAATTCCCCGGCTTGGCTGTGCTGCTCGGCGCGGCAGCAGGGGGAGTGGGTAGTATGCTATCGGCGTGGAGATGTGAAATGTAATTGTGTAAGTCTTGTATGGGAGGCATTTTTAGGTTGTCAGTTTTTCTTTGAGTCCTTTTTCATCTAAAAACTTATCCCAAGTAGTCACACATTCGTGAACCAGTTCAGAAATCGGTCTGCGCTTATCTGAGTATAGATACAAACCATATGATTCCTTCTTCCACGGATCCCACTCTTTCCCGATTCTTGGTCGTGGATCGATGCTTGGAGTGTTGTACTGTAAGTGTTTCGTCGCGTTACAAATGTCGCGACACAACTGAAGTTCGATTGATGAATTGAATAAAGCAGTTATTTCTTCTTTTGTAGCCACATTGTCAGAAACCAACCAATCTCGCAGGTGATAGCAGCTTTGGAAAAACGCATATATGAAATCGTAAATTGTATTGGTGTCGTCGCTTCCATAGACTTCGCTCAGGCGGTCACGCCAGCGCAACATTCGCCGATATTGCCCCGGCCATCCTTCAAACCAATCACGGTTCATTGTTGGTTTACTTAATGTTTAGCCAAGATTAAAGCCAACTCAATCGCCGCATAAAGGCTCCCACAATCCGCCTTGCCCGTCCCCGCCAAATCCAGCGCCGTGCCGTGATCGACCGAGGTGCGAATAATCGGCATGCCCAGCGTGACGTTGACGCCTTCGCCGAAGCTGGCGTGTTTCAGCACGGCGAGGCCCTGGTCGTGGTACATGGCAAGGAAGGCATCGCAGTGTTGCAGGTTGTGCTGGCTGAACATGGTATCGGCGGGCAGCGGGCCGGTGAGGTTGAGGCCTTCGGCGCGCAGTTGCTCCAGCACCGGGATGATGGTGTCGATTTCTTCCATGCCCAGATGACCGCCTTCGCCGGCGTGGGGGTTGAGGCCGGCCACAAAGATTCTGGGGTGGGGGATGCCGAAGCGGTTGACCAGGTCGCGGTGCAGGATGCGCAGGGTGGTTTCCAAACCATCCCGGGTGATAGCGTCCGGTACGGCGGAGAGCGGCAGGTGGATGGTGGCGAGCGCGACGCGCATGCCGCCGCCGACCAGCATCATGACGACTTGTTTGGTCCCGGTAAGCTCGGCGAGAAACTCGGTGTGGCCGGTGAAAGGCACGCCGGCGTCGTTGATGATGCCCTTGTGCACCGGTGCGGTGACCATGGCGTCGAATTCGCCGGCGAGGCAGCCTTGGGCGGCATAGGTGAGCGTATCCAGCACATAGCGGCTGTTGGCAGCGTCGAGCTTGCCCGGTGTGCACGGGGCGGGCAGCGGGATGTGGCGGATGTTGAGGCCGCCCAGCGACAGGCCGAGCAGTTGGGCGCGCCGTTCGATCAGGCCGCGGTCGGCGATGACGGTGATGTCGGCCGCGGGCAGGCGCTGCGCCAGCAGCACGCAGAGATCGGGGCCAATGCCGGCAGGTTCGCCAGCGGTGAGGGCGATGCGGGGGCTATTCCTTGTCTTCAAGACGGTATTCGACGTAAGCCCGGTCGCGCAGTTCGCGCAGCCAATCCTGGTAGGCCTCGTCCGCCTTGCGCCCCTTGATTTCCTGGCGCGCCTTGAGGCGGGCGGATTCCTTGCTCATGTCCTGGCTGCGGCGCTCCAGCACCTGAATCAGGTGCCAGCCGAACGGCGAGCGAACCGGTTCGCTGGTTTTTCCCGGCTGCAACGCATTCATTGCTTTCTCGAAATCCGGCACGGTGTCGCCCGGGCTGAGCCAGCCCAGGTCGCCGCCTTTATTGGCGGTGCCGTCTTCGGAATATTGGCGCGCCAGTTCTTCGAAGTTTCCGCCGTTGTCCAGGCGTTCCTTGAGATCTTTCATGCGATGCTCGGCATCGGCATCGGACAGCACTTCGCTGATTTTGACCAGGATATGGCGGACGTGCGTTTGCTGGACGACCAGCGGCATGGTATTGCCATGTCGATCCGTGACTTTAAGGATATGGAATCCATTGGAACTGCGCAGCAGGGGCGAGAGTTCCCCAGGTTTAAGTGCCTTGAGCGGCTCCTGAAACAGATCGGGCAATTCGGAAAGCTTTTTCCAGCCGAGCTTGCCGCCTTCCATCGCATTGGGGGCATCGGAGAAGCCGGCGGATACCTGTCCAAAATCGGCACCCCCCTGCAGCTTCTTCAAGGCATCCTCGGCTTTTGCCCGCAGCTTCTGCACTTCCTCCGGCGCAGCCTGATCCGGCACCCGGATCAGGATATGGGAGAGGTCGAGTTCGTCGTCCCCGGCGCCTCTCGCCGTTTGAGTGGTCAGCAGGTTATCGATCTCCGCTTCGGAAACGGTGACGCGATTATCCACTTCGCGTTCGCGCAATCTCGCCAGCACGATTTCGCGGCGGATATCCTCACGGAATTTTTTGAAGCTGATGCCGTCGTTCTCCAGCGCGCTACGGAATTCTGTCAGGCCGAGCTTATTCTGGTCGGCGATGCGCTCAATGGTTTTATCGAGCTGGTTGTCGTCCACGCGTAGCCCGGTCTGTGCCGCAAACGCAAGTTGCAGGCGATCGGTAATTATGCGCTCCAGCAGCTGTTTTTCCAGCGCTTCCCGCGGCGGCAGGGGCGTGCCCTGCTTCTCCAGTTGCTGGGTGATGAGCCGCATGCGTTCGTCCAGTTCGCTGCGGGTAATGACATCGTTGTCGACTACCGCGATGATGCGGTCGAGCGCGACGATTTTTTCTTCAGCCAATAACGGCGTGGAAATATTCAACAATGCCGATAGCAACAGGCTGGCGAGCAAGAGCGTGCGTATATGGTTCATATCACCTTGGACTATCCGGGATCAGGCTGGTGCTGACGTACCCCGGAATATTGCGTTTAAGAACTTCCAGCGGACTGGTACCGATCTTGGTTAAGCCGCCAAGCTCGATTTGCATGAAGAACACGTAGTTGGATTTGACCGTTGACGGGGTGCTGACCGTTGACGGGGTGCTGACGGTCGGCAGTCGTTGCATGACTGCGCGGCCTTGCCAGCAGCCGGCATCGTATTCGATCCCGGCGATATATTCCACCGGGCCGCGCCGATCGGTAGGCGGATTGTTGCGCAACGAATAATTGATGCGCCCGAGTCCGTACCAGTTACCGGTCAGCGGCCATTCGGAGGATACGTCGATCTGTTCCAGGCTGTCGCGGGTAAAACGGTAGGCCAAGTTGAGCGTCTTGCCGACTTCCGGCTGGTAACGTGCAGAAATATTGCCTTTGACGGTTTGACTGGTATCCGTGTTGTATTGCCATGCCGTATCGGCATTCCAGCCGTTGATCAGCTGGACGGTCAATGCGGCGAGGAAATCGGAGTGCATGCCGGTGCGCGGCGTGCCGCCCGGCAGGATCACTTTCTGGTCGGTGAAATAAAAGCGTTCCGCCATCGTGGCGGAAAGGCGTTGTGCCCCGGTTTTCTGGTCGATCAGGCGGCTGGTGAGCGCAAGAGTGACCTGGTTGGCGTCGTTGACGCGGTCGCCGCCGGCAAACTGGTTCTCCGAGAAGATGGTGGCCAGGTTGAGGTCGCTCAGGCCGGTGTCGAAGTTGGCCAGCCGGCTTTGATCCTGGTGGGGGATGTAAACATAGAACAGCCTGGGCTCCAGGGTCTGGGTGTACATATTCTTGACCACGCGCATGTCGCGATCGAAGTAGACGCCGCTGTCCAGGCTGAAAATGGGTAAAACCCGGGTGTCGGATTGGTAGTTGTCGGGCAAGTTGCGGGCATTCGTGAAAGCGGTATTCCCGCCCAGATCATACTTGGTGTAATGCACGCCCAGCTTGGGTGTAATGTAGCCGTAAGGCTGAGTCAATGGCAAGGCAACGCTGGGGTAGGCGGTGAAACGGTTGCCGACCACGGTGAGCGGTGCAGCGCTGTTTTTTTCGAAACGCACGAATTCGCTCCACAGCGCGGTATCCACGGGGCCAACGCTTTGCTGGCCCGCCAGCGTCAGCTGAGGCAGGCGCTGGTATGGGAACGAAATTTTATCCAAGGTCTGGAATTGTTGCGCCAGCGCCGAAAAATGCCAGTTTGCCTGGTCGTAGCGCAGGTTGGCCTGTTGCGGCAGATTCACGCGACTGGTCACGGTGATGTGGGTCGACAGGTCCGAAAAATAATTGGGATCGGACGCGCGCTCGAACTGAAAGTTACCGGACCAGCCGTTGCCGAATGTCTGGCTGTGCGCAAGGTTGAGGTAAAAGCGGTCTTTGCCGGTCTGGTCGTCGTTCGGCAGGAATTCAACGTGGTCTATGCCGCTATAGTCCGGATCCAGGTAGCGGTATTCCCCTTGCCATTGCAGACCGCGCTTGCTGAGATAGCGCGGGGTAATCGTGGCGTCCATGTTGGGCGCGATATTCCAGTAATAGGGCAGGGTGAACTCGAAACCGCTGCGCGTGGTGGTGCCGTAAGTGGCGGTAAGCAGGCCGGATTTGCGCTGGTTGCTGAACGGAAAATCGATCCACGGCGTATATAAGACCGGCACTCCTTTGAATTCGATGCTGGCATGCGTAGCAGTGGCGGTTTCGGTATGGTGGTCGATTTCCAGTTCGTTGGCGCGCACGAACCAGTCATTCACGCCGTCGGGGCAAGTAGTGTAGCGCGCGCTCTTCAGCCGCTCCCTGGTGGGGCCTTCAAACAGGATGGTGCTGGCATTGCCGCGCGCTTTTTTTTCGCCGTCGCCGCCGATATGGAAAACGGGCTCCGTCATCTCGCCTTCGCGCTCATCCATCTTGAGCCTCAACTCCGGCCCTTCCGCCAAGGTGTCGCCTTGTTTTACATGCACATTGCCGGTCGCATGTATTTCATTATTGACGGTGTTGAGGTCGATGCGGTCGCCCGAGATATATTGGCCGTCGCGCTGGATCTCCGCGTCGCCGAAGGCGCGCATCTCGCGGTCGAGGTAGACTTCGAGGCGCATCGCATCGATGATGGTGGCCCCGTTTCCCGCCGCGATGTCGGCGGCATGGGCGGATATTCCAGCGCCGCAAAATAATGGCACTGCCAGCAAGGTATAGCGGGCGATCGTCATGGGCGCGAAATTGGCGGGCAAGTTTGTTTTTTGTAATGATAAAATCGCTCAAATTCTACTACAAAGCCATCTCAAAAGTCGCACCAATCTTGCCTTGCGCAGCAATTGAAAGAGTTTTTCCTTGGGCGGCAAAGAGTTATTCAATACATTTAAATTACAACATTATTTCAATCGGAAAATCATTTTGCAGCGCCTGAAACAACTCGAACTCTGGCTCGCCCGGCAATATCCCGGGCAATCTTTCTCTCTGGCGCCGGCTTCGGCGGATGCCAGCTTCCGGCGCTACTTCCGCATCACTTTCGCGGACGGCGGCACGTTGGTCGCGATGGATGCCCCGCCCGAGCATGAGGATTGCAGGCCGTTCATCCACGTGGCCGAACTGTTCGGCGCGGCAGGGGTGCATGTGCCGCAGGTGTTGGCGCAGGATCTCGATCAGGGTTTTTTGTTGCTCAGCGATCTGGGTTCCACCACCTATCTTTCCGGCCTGGATGAAGCCAGCGCTGATCGCCTGTACCGCGATGCCGGCGCAGCCTTGGTCAAAATTCAGCAGGCGAGCAGGCCTGGCGTGCTAAACGATTACGACGAGGCCCTGCTTACGCGCGAGATGCGGCTGTTTCCGGACTGGTACGTGGCCAAACATCTGGGCGCGACCCTGACCGCAGCCCAGCAGGCGGTGCTGGAGGATGCGTTCATATTGCTCAACCGCAATATTCTGGCGCAGCCGCAGGTGTATGTGCACCGCGATTACCATTCGCGCAACCTGATGATCTGCGATGACGGCGTGGGTGCCAACCCCGGCATCCTGGATTTCCAGGATGCGGTGTACGGCGCGATTACCTATGACCTGGTGTCCTTGCTCAAGGATGCCTATATCCGCTGGGAAGAAGAGCGCGTACTGGACTGGGCAGTGCGCTATTGGGAAAAAGCGCGTAAAGCCGGGCTGCCGGTGTCGCTGGATTTCGGCGAGTTCTACCGCGATTTCGAATGGATGGGCGTACAGCGCCACATCAAGGTGCTGGGCATTTTCGCCCGGCTATGCCACCGCGATGGCAAGGACGGCTACCTCAAGGACATGCCGCTGGTGATGGAATACTTGCGCAAGGCATGCGAGCGCTATATCGCGCTGAAGCCTCTGTTAAGGCTTCTGGACGAACTGGAGAGCCGGCAAGTGCAGACCGGCCTCACATTCTGAAAGGTAGGTAAAACTGTTTTACATGAGATTACCTCGATGAAAGCCATGATCCTGGCTGCCGGCCGCGGCGAGCGCATGCGGCCGTTGACGGATCGCACGCCCAAGCCTTTGTTGCAGATTGGCGGCAAGCCGCTGATCGTCTGGCATATCGAGCGTCTGGCCGCAGCCGGATTCCGCGAGCTGGTGATCAACCATGCCCACTTGGGCGAGCAACTCGAAGCGGCGCTGGGGAACGGCGAGCGTTTCGGCGTGTCCATCGAATATTCTCCGGAGGCCGAGGCGCTGGAAACCGCCGGCGGCATTGCCAATGCGTTGCGATTGCTGGGTAATCAACCGTTTCTGGTGGTCAATGGCGATATTTTCACCGATTACGATTTCAGCCGGTTGCAGCCCCGCCTTGCCGAGGGCCTGCTAGCCTGGCTGGTGCTGGTGGATAACCCGGAGCATAACGGTGGCGGCGATTTTGCACTGGCGGGCGAGCGCATCGGCGAGCAGGGCGATGTGCTGCACACCTTTAGCGGCATCGGCATCTATCACCCGTCGCTGTTCGCCGGCATCGTCCCCGGCGCCAAGGCCAGGCTCGCCCCGTTGTTGCGCGGGGCCATGCGTTCGGGCAAAGTGGGAGGCGAATATTATGCCGGGCGCTGGGTGGACGTGGGTACGCCGCAGCGGCTGGCCGAATTGGATCATGAGCTTGGAGCAAATTAATTTAACCGCAGATGAACGCAGATAAAACCTCTCCTTCTCATCTGCGTGTATCTGCATTTATCTGCGGCTGAGAAGTGAAATGAAACATGAACCCTATTCTTCGCGCCGCGCCCGCCTGATCAAGGCATTGGGCGATGGCGTCGCCATTTTGCCCACCGCGCCGGAACGCGTGCGCAACCGCGATGCGCACTACCCATATCGTTACGACAGCTATTTCTGGTACCTGACCGGCTTTCCCGAGCCCGAGGCCGTGCTGGTGCTGATCGGCGGCAATGAGCCGCAATCCATCCTGTTCTGTCGCGAAAAGAATGAAGAACGCGAGATCTGGGATGGCTTCCGCCACGGCCCTGCCGGCGCTTGCAGCAGTTTCGGTTTCGACGCGGCCCATCCCGTCGACGAACTGGAGGAGAGGCTGCCCGACCTGCTGGCAGATCGATCTTCACTGTGGTATTCGCTGGGCCACGATGCAGAATGGGATGCGCGCATCACTGCCGCGCTCAATGCGGTGCGCGCCCAATCCCGCGCCGGCAAGCGCGCGCCGCACCGGTTGCACGATCTCAGGGCGCAGTTGGATGGTATGCGGCTGATCAAGGATGCGCATGAGATCAACGCGATGAAGCGTGCCGCGGCGATCAGTTCCGCGGGCCATGCCCGTGCGATGCACGCCTGCGCGCCCGGCATGGCGGAATATGAACTGGAAGCCGAACTGACCCATGAATTCCGCCGCCGCGGCTCCGAAGCCCATGCCTATACGCCTATCGTCGCCGGCGGCTTGAACGCCTGCGTGCTGCACTACGTCGCCAACGACAAGCTGCTCAACGACAACACCCTGGTGCTGGTCGACGCCGGCTGCGAGGTCGAAGGCTACGCTTCGGACATCACTCGTACCTTCCCCGTTAACGGACGCTTCAGCCCGGCCCAGCGCGATACCTACCAGATCGTGCTGGCGGCGCAACAGGCGGCGGCCAATGCGGTCAAGCCCGGCAATCACTTCATGGACCCGCACGACGCCGCGCTCAAAGTACTGGTGCAGGGCATGCTGGACCTGAAACTGCTGGACGGTAGCGTGGACGGCATGATCGAGTCCGGTGCTTATCGCCGTTTTTACATGCACCGTACCGGCCACTGGCTGGGGCTGGATGTGCACGATGCCGGCGAGTACAAGCAGGGCGAAACCTGGACCTGTCTGTCGCCCGGCATGGCGCTGACGGTGGAGCCCGGGCTCTATATCCGCCCAGCGGAAGACGTCCCGGAGGCGCTGGCCGGCATCGGCATCCGCATCGAGGACGATGTGCTGGTGACGGCCGACGGCTGCGAGGTCTATACCAGCGCGCCCAGAACCGTCGCCGAAATCGAGGATGTCATGCGGCATGCGTGAAACCGCGGATATCCTGGTTGCGGGAGGCGGCCCTGCCGGCGCCACGTTGGCGCTGGGACTCGCCGATAGCGGTCTGCAGGTTGTCGTGCTGGAAGCGCGCGAACATCCCGAACCGCCCGGCGATCCGCGCGCGATAGCCCTGTCGGACGGCAGCCGCATTATCCTGCAGCGCCTCGGTGTCTGGGCGGAGCTGGCGGATGAAGCCACGCCCATCCGCACCATCCATATTTCGCAGCAAGGCCGGTTCGGCCGCACCTTGCTGCGGGCCGAGGAGTCGGGCCGGCCCGCATTGGGATATGTCGTGGGATATGCCGCGCTGGCGGTGGCGGTAGACCGTGCCCTGGCGCGGTCTGGTGTATCGGTGTTGCGCGGGGCGCGCGCCAGCCGGTTGACGCCCGAAGACCATGGCTGCCAGGTCGAGTTCGTGTCCGGTGGGGAACACCACGGCATGAAAGCCGCGCTGGCCGTGGTCGCCGACGGCGGACGCAGCCTGGATAATATATCGGGATTGCATCGGCAGGTACGCGAATACGGCCAGAGTGCCGTCGTGGCGATGGTGGAGGCCGAGCTGCCGCATGATGGCGTGGCCTTTGAACGCTTTACCCCGCAGGGGCCGATTGCGCTGCTGCCATGGAAAGGAACAGGGAACGGGCGGGTCTATGCGCTGGTATGGACGGCGGCGCCGGACGCGGCCGAACGTCTGTGCGGTCTTGATGAAGCGAGGTTTCTGCGGGAACTCAAGGTGCATTTTGGCGACCGCGTCGGAGATTTTACCGGGGTATCGGGTCGCGCTGCGTTCCCGCTCAAGCTGGCATGGCTGCGGCCCAACACGGCGCAACATCTGGTGGCGATCGGCAACGCCGCGCAAACGCTGCATCCGGTGGCGGGGCAGGGGTTCAACCTGGGCTTGCGCGACGCCTGGGAACTGGCGAACCTGATACGGGCCACGCCGGTCGCGGAGCTTGGCAGCGCAGCGATGCTCGCCCGGTACCGGAAGACCCGCCGCATGGATACCGGCGGCGGCATGCTGTTTACCGATTTTCTGGTGCGCACCTTCTCCAACGATTGGCCGGGCTTTGGTGCCGCACGGGGCGCGGCGCTGGCGATGCTGGAATTGTGCGAGCCGGCACGGGATTTCGTCGTACGCAAGATGAGTCTGGGAGCAAACGGATGAACGACTTCGATGTCATCGTCGTCGGCGGCGGTCTGGTAGGGGCGGCAACGGCGCTGGCCTTGGGACAGGGCGGGCTGCGGCTGGCGCTGGTGGAGCAGGCGCCGCCTGTGCCTTTGCCGCAGGACGACAGCTGGGACCCGCGGATTTATGCGATTACTCCCGGCAATGTTGATTTCCTGCGCCGCCTTGGCGTCTGGGATACGCTGGATGCTTCGCGTATCGCGCCCATTCATGCCATGTCGGTATGGGGCGACGATGGACAGTCGCGGCTGGAATTCGATCCTTATGAAGCCGGCGTGGCGGAACTGGGTTGCATCGTCGAGAGCCGTTTGTTGCAGGACGGCCTGTGGCAGGCGCTGCAACGGCAGGAGAACGTCGATCTGGTGTGTCCGGCCCGTTGCGCAACGCTGCAATTGTCCGTCGATAGCGCCAGACTGGGGCTCGAAGATGGACGGGAACTGCGGGCGCAGCTGATCGTCGGCGCCGATGGTAGCGGCTCGTGGGTGCGTCGGCAGGCGGGGATAGATGTAACCACATGGCCTTACAGGCAACTGGCCGTGGTGGCCAATTTCGAAACCGAAAAAGCGCACGATAGCATTGCGCGCCAGTGGTTTCTGCGGGACGGCATCCTGGCGTGGCTGCCGTTGCCCGGTAATCGAATTTCCATGGTCTGGTCTGCTTTCGAGGAGCGCGCCGACGCCTTGCTCCAGCTGGATGCGCGCGCTTTTTGCGAAAGCGTCGCGCAAGCCGGCCAGCATGCGCTTGGCATGTTGCGGCTGGTCACGCCGCCGGCGGCGTTTCCGCTGCGCTTGCAACGCAACGACGCGGTGATGGATCTTAAGCTGGCGCTGGTGGGCGACGCCGCGCATCAGGTGCATCCGTTGGCCGGCCAGGGCGTCAATCTTGGTTTCCGCGATGTCCAAACGCTGGCGGTGACACTGCTTGATCGCGGGCGGCGCGACCTGGGTGATCGCCTGCTGTTGCGTCGCTATGAGCGTGCGCGCAAAGCTGATATTCTCGCCATGCAGGCCGTGACCACGGGCTTGCAGAAACTGTTCAATAACGATGGGCCATGGCTGGGCTGGCTGCGCAATACCGGCCTTGCATTAACCGATCGGACTACTTCTTTGAAGCGCCGGCTGATGGCGCGTGCCATTGTTTGAGTTTAAAAGGAATCACATGCTGAAAAATATCGCTGCCGCTCTCTTGCTGATGAGCGCGGCCATTACCGCTTGCGCCGATGAAGCGGCTATCCGCAAAGCCCTCCAGGCGATCTACCCCAAGGCCAAGGTGGAAAGCGTCAGCAAAACGCCGTATCCCGGACTCTATGAAGTATTCGTTGAAGGACAGATTTTTTATTCCGACGATAACTTCACTTATTTTATCGCCGAAGGCCGCTTGATCGACGCCAGAACCAGGAAAGACCTGACCGCGAGCCGCATGGACGAACTGACCAAGGTGGATTTCGATGCGCTGCCGCTGGAGCAGGCCATCAAGGTGGTGCGCGGCAACGGCAACCGCAAGGTGGCGGTATTTTCCGATCCCGATTGCCCGTACTGCAAAAAACTGGAAAAGCAGGAATTGGCGTCGCTCACCGATGTGACCATCTATACGTTTTTGTACCCGTTGGAAGGCTTGCATCCGGATGCGGCCAACAAGTCCAAGGCCATCTGGTGCGCGCCTGACCGGGTGAAAGCATGGCAGGACTGGGTTCTGAATGGACAGCTGGTCAAAGGTAGCGCCGGCTGCAATACGCCATTGGATAAGGTTGCCGCACTGGGCCGCAAGCTTGGCATCACCAGCACGCCGACGCTCATTTTTGCCGACGGCAAGCGCATGCTGGGGGCATATCCCAGCAAGGATATCGAGAAGGCGCTGGGCGGCATCCAGAAGTAACGGTCGTTCTCGGGCGGCTGCCTAGACTACCTGGCCCATCTTGAAGATCGGCAGGTACATCGCGATCACCAGACCGCCGATCAGCGTACCCAACACCACCATGATGACAGGCTCCATCAGGCTGGACAGGGCTTCCACCGCGTCATCCACTTCGCCCTCGTAAAAGTCCGCGACTTTCGACAGCATCGAGTCCAATGCGCCCGATTCCTCGCCGATGGCGACCATTTGCAACACCATGTTGGGGAAGACATCGGTGTTCTGCATCGCCACCGTCAGGCTGGTGCCGGTGCTGACCTCGCTCTGGATGCGCTTGGTGGCGTCATAGTAAACCCGGTTGCCGGCGGCGCCGGCGACTGAATCCAGCGAATCCACCAATGGCACGCCGGCGGCGAACATGGTGGATAGCGTGCGGGCGAAGCGGGCGATGGTGGCTATTTTGACGAGATGGCCGAAAATGGGCAGTTTCAGCATCAGGCGATCCATCGTCGCCTGCATTTTTGCCGAACGTTTCCAAGTGTAGAAGAAGAACCAGCCGCCGCCGCCAATTGTGCCGAAAATCGCCCACCAGTATTTGACGAAGTAGTCCGATATGGTCATGACCAATACCGTCGGCGCGGGAAGATCGGCGCCGAAACTGGAGAAGAGTTGCTTGAACGCGGGAATGACGAAAATCATGATCACTGCGGTGATGACAAAAGCCACCACAATGATGGAGACCGGGTAGAACAGCGCGGACTTGATCTTACTTATGATGGCCTGGGTTTTTTCCATATAGGTCGCCAGGCGGTCCAGCAGGGAATCGAGAATGCCTGCCTGTTCGCCGGCATTGACCAGATTGCAGTAGAGATTGTCGAAATAAAGCGGATATTTGCGGAATGCCTGGGATAGGCTGCTGCCGGTTTCCACGTCGGCCTTGATGTCGCCCAAGAGCTTGGCGACCGCCGGGTTGCTGTGGCCCTTGCCGACGATGTCGAAGGACTGCAGCAGCGGCACGCCGGCTTTCATCATGGTCGCCAGTTGTCGGGTAAACAGTGTGACGTCCTTGGCCGTGACCTTGCCGCCGCCCTTATTGAAGGCGCTCTGTTTCTTGATCTTGAGGACGGTGATGCCCTGGCGGCGCAGCGTGGCGTTGACAAAGCCTTCACCGCTGGCTTTCATCTCTCCCTTGATTTTCTTGCCTTTTTTGTCGGTGCCCTCCCAAAGAAAGGTCGCCTCTTTTGTATTTTTTTCTGCCATTGACTAACCCCGCTTATTCATTGGTACAGCCTTCCACCTCGGCCAGCGAGGTGAGCCCCTGTTTCACCTTGAGCAATCCCGACTGGCGCAGGTCGCGGACGCCTTCGCGCTGGGCCTGGTCGGCGATGTCGTGAGCGGTGCCGCTTTTCATGATGATGCGGCTCATTTCGTCGCTGATCGGCATAACCTGGTAGATACCCACCCGGCCCTTGTATCCGCCGTTGCACATTTCGCAGCCCCCTTCCCTGGGGCCGTAAGGCTGCCAGCTGCCGTCCAGCTCATCTTCCTTGAAGCCGGCCCGCAGCAAAGCCTCCCGGGGAATCTCCATCGGCTGCTTGCAGTTCTTGCACAGCCGGCGCGCCAGGCGTTGCGCGGTGATCAGGCTTACCGCAGAAGCGATGTTGAACGGCGCGACGCCCATATTGACCAGGCGCGTCAGCGTCGATGGCGCATCGTTGGTGTGCAATGTCGACAGCACCATATGCCCGGTCGATGCCGCCTTGATGGCCATGTCCGCCGTTTCCAGGTCGCGGATTTCGCCTATCATGATGACGTCCGGGTCTTGCCGCAGGAAGGATTTCAATGCAGCGGCAAAGGTCAGTCCCTGCTTGTCGTTCACATTGACCTGATTAATGCCGGCCAGCGGAATTTCCGCCGGGTCTTCCGCGGTGGAAATATTGACGCCCGGATCGTTCAGGATATTGAGGCAGGTGTACAGCGATACGGTCTTGCCCGACCCCGTGGGCCCGGTTACCAGCACCAATCCGTAGGGGCGGCTGACTGCGCTCAACAGCGCCGCTTTCTGCTCCGGTTCGTATCCCAGCGCCTCGATCCCCAGCGTTGCGCTGGTCGGGTCCAGGATACGCATCACGATTTTTTCGCCGTTGATCAGTGGCAAGGTGCTGACGCGAAAGTCGATCGAGCGGTTCTTGGACAGCACCAGTTTCATGCGGCCGTCCTGCGGGACGCGCTTTTCGGCGATATCCAGGCTGGAAATCACCTTGATGCGCGAAGCGATCTTCTCCTTGATCGCCAGCGGCGGTTGGGCGATTTCCCGCAGGATGCCGTCGACCCGGTAGCGGATGCGGTAAAACTTTTCATAAGGTTCGAAGTGCAGGTCGGAAGCGCCCATGTTGATCGCATCCAGCAGCATCTTGTGTATATATTTAACGACCGGCGCATCATCGATTTCGGTAACGGCCGTGTCGGCTTCTTCCTGCGCATCGGGCTGGATGTCGAGGTCGATATCGTCGTCGACCGCGAGCGACTTCAGGCTGGTATCCCGCTGCTCGACGACCTTGTCGATCAATTTGCCGAGCTTGTCGTCCTCGACCACCACCGGCGACAGCGCCATGCCGGTCTGGAACTTCACGTCGTCGAGCGCGTGCAGGTTGGTGGGGTCGGACAATGCGACGAACAAGGTGTTGCCGCGCTGTTGCAGGCCCAGTACGCGGGAAGCTTGCAGCAGCTTGATGTCTATGGCTTTCGGCAGGAAATCCTGATTGATCGTACCGAGGTCGAACAGCGGAAAACCGAAAGCAGCGGCAGCCGTTTCAGCGACCTGCAAGGGGGTGAGTTTTTTGCTCGTCGCAACTTGAGTGACAAAAGGCAGGTTATGCGAGTTCGCCTGCTTCTGGATGGCTTCGGCCTCGTCCTCGGTCAGGAGCTTTTCCTGAACCAGTGTGCGGGCGAGTCCCCCCAGCTTGATCGGTGTGCTTGTCGCGGCCATGCGGGTGGCTGTTCTGTATGCTGCCAGTCAATTATGAAGGTGCTTTGAATAATGCACTTTGGTCCTTGTTTTGTAAAGAACCGTGATGAATATTCGAATATGCAAATCATTTAAGTCGGAAGGGCCGAATTCCGGCCCTTCCGCGTCGACGGCTATTACATGTTGGCGACGATTTCCTCGCCGAACTGCGAGCAGCCGACCTGGGTCGCGCCTTGCATCTGGCTGGAAAAATCGTAGGTCACGCGTTTGGCCTCGATTGCACGGCCCACGCCCTTCAGCACCAGGTCGGCGGCCTCCACCCAGCCCATGTGGCGCAGCATCATCTCGGCGGAAAGGATCAGCGAGCTCGGGTTGGCGATATCCTTGCCGGCGATCTTGGGCGCGGTGCCGTGGGTGGCTTCGAACATCGCGACCGTATCCGACAAATTAGCCCCCGGCGCGATGCCGATGCCGCCGACCTGCGCCGCCAGCGCGTCGGAGATATAGTCGCCGTTGAGGTTGAGGGTTGCCACCACGTCGTGGTCTTGCGGGTGCAGCAGAATCTCCTGCAAGAAGGCGTCGGCGATGCAATCCTTGATCACCAACCCGCTAGAAAGCCGGCACCACGGCCCGCCGTCGATCTCCACCGCGCCGAATTCCTGCTTGGCCAGTTCATAGCCCCAACTCTTGAAGCCGCCTTCGGTGAACTTCATGATGTTACCCTTGTGCACGATGGTCAGCGACTTGCGGCCGTTGTCGATGGCATACTGGATGGCTTTGCGTATCAGGCGTTTGCTGCCGTCCACCGACACCGGCTTGATGCCGATCGCGGAGCAATCGGGGAAGCGGATCTTCTTGCGCACGCCCATGTCGGAGAGGAAGGTGATGACTTTTTTGACTTCGTCGGTGCCGGCGGCCCATTCGATGCCGGCATAAATGTCCTCGGTGTTCTCGCGGAAGATCACCATGTCGGTCTTTTCCGGGTGCTTGACCGGGCTGGGCACGCCGTTGAAGTACTGCACCGGCCGCAGGCAGACGTAGAGATCGAGTTCCTGGCGCAGGGTGACGTTGAGTGAGCGGATGCCGCCGCCCACCGGTGTGGTCAGCGGGCCCTTGATCGAAATCACGTAGTCGCGCACCGCCTGCATGGTTTCTTCCGGCAGCCACACGTTGTCGCCGTACACCTTGAGCGATTTCTCGCCGGCATAGACTTCCATCCAGGCGATCGAGCGGCGGCCAGCATAAGCCTTGGCTACGGCCGCGTCCACCACGCGCTGCATCGGCGGGGTGATATCGACGCCGATGCCGTCGCCCTCGATAAATGGGATAATCGGGCGATCCGGCACGTTGAGGCTGTTGTCGGGGTTAACGGTGATTTTTGCGCCGTCGGTCGGGACTTTAATCTTCCCGCCGTGCGACGGCGCCGTAATTTTTTCGCCGGTTGACGGCTCTGTGATTTTTTGCGACATATTGCTTGAGCTCCTGAATGTTAATTCTGTTCAACAAACCTTACGGCGTCGCCTGCCAGTTTAGCAAGCACGAGTCGCACCCGACGCTCAAGGACTACATTCCGGTTCCGGGAGTCTATGCGGCGGGGCGGCTGGATACCGACAGCGAGGGATTGCTTATTTTAACCGATGACGGGGCCTTGCAGCATCGATTGTCCGATCCGCGCCACAAACTGCCCAAGACCTACTGGGTGCAAGTGGAAGGTGCGCCGTCCGACGCCGACTTGCAGCCGCTGCGCGGCGGCGTAGACCTGGGCGATTTCGTCACGCAGCTCGCTAAAGTCCGCGTCATGGCAGAGCCGGCGGGGTTGTGGCCGAGAAATCCGCCGATTCGGGAACGCAAGGCCATCCCTACCGCGTGGCTGGAAGTTGTCATCAAGGAAGGCAAGAACCGCCAGGTGCGGCGCATGACGGCCAAGGTGGGCTTTCCCACATTGCGCCTGATCCGCTACGCCATCGGGCGCCATACTTTAGACGGCCTGGAGCCGGGACAATACAAGGAGATCGTCAACCCATGAAACCCGTCGCCATTTTCCGCCATGCCCGCACCGAGGGTCCAGGTTATCTGGCAGAATTTCTCGATAGTCGCGAGCTTCCCTGGCGCCTGATTCGCATCGATGCCGGAGACCCCTTGCCGGCGGCGTGCCGGGAATTCAGCGGTCTGGTATTCATGGGCGGGCCAATGAGCGTCAACGACGACCTGCCATGGATTGCACCGGTGCTGGCGCTGATCCGCGGCGCCGTGGCAGCCGGCATCCCGGTGCTGGGCCATTGTCTGGGCGGACAGCTCATGTCCAAGGCGCTGGGCGGCAGCGTAGCGGCCAATCCGGTCAAGGAGATCGGCTGGGGCCGGCTTGCGGTGGAGGGTGGCGCCGAGGCGGCGGCCTGGTTCGGCGCCGTCAGGGAATTCCAGGGGTTTCACTGGCACGGCGAGACTTTTACCTTGCCGGCGGGGGCCGTGCGCATCCTGTCCAGTCCGTACTGCAGCAACCAGGCGTTTGCGCTCGGCAAGCATCTGGGCTTTCAGTGCCATATCGAAATGACCGCGGACATGGTGCGCGAGTGGTGCCGTGTCGGTGCGGAGGAGGCGTTGCAGGCCGCCGCCAGCCCGGGCGTGCAAGCGCTGGACGAAATGCAGCGCGATCTGCCTGCGCGCATCCCCGCGCTCAATGCGGTGGCGCAGGCGGTCTACACGCGCTGGACCGAAGGCCTGGCCAGATAGTGCTTGCGGGCTTCCTCGGCAAGCAGCATGAGGGCGGCGAACGGCACCATCGTCAGCCAGGCCGCAGCCGGGAGCGGCGCGGTGCCGAACAGCCGGTTGCCCAGCGGGGTGTAATCGATGAGTGCGATCAATACGATCTCCAGCGCGATGCCGGCCAGTATCAGCCGGTTGCCGAACGGCGCGGCTTTCCACAACGGCTGGCTTGGGTGTTTGCACAGCAGGACATTGACGATTTGCATCACCACGATCGTGCTCAAGGTGGCTGCGGTCGCCTGCATATAGAGCGCGGACCCGTGCGCCAGCGCTTCGCCATAATGCCAGCCTGCCGCGTGCAGCACCCCCAGGAACAGCGCCATCGCGGCAAACGCTTCCATCATCCCCAGGAAACAATAGGCGCGCAGCAATATTCCCCAGTTCAGCAAGCGTTCGCGGCGCGGACGCGGAGGGCGCTGCATGATGTCGGGCGCGGGCGGTTCCGCGCCCAGCCCCAGCGCCGGCAGCATGTCGGTGCCGAGATCGACCGCCAGAATCTGGATAATGGTCAGCGGCAGCGGAATCCTGAATAGCGCGAACGCCAGGTAGGGCACCAGTTCCGGGATGTTGGAGGTGAGGATGTAGCTGAGAAACTTGCGGATATTGTCGAATACCGCCCGTCCTTCCTCGATGGCGGCGACGATGCTGGCGAAATTGTCGTCGAGCAGGATCATGTCGGCCGCCGCCTTGGCTGCGTCCGTGCCGGAGAGCCCCATCGCGATGCCGATATCGGCGGCTTTCAGCGCGGGGGCGTCGTTGACGCCGTCGCCGGTCACCGCGACGACGTGGCCCTTGCGTTTCAGCGCCTGCACGATGCGCATTTTCTGATCGGCCCCGACGCGGGCGAACAGGATTTCCTGCGCGTCCAGCGCGATCTGCAACTGGGTGTTGGACAAGTGTTTGAGGCCGTCGCCGGTAATCACGCTGGGAGCTGCCGATGCCACCAGGCCGATCTGGCGCGCGATGGCGAGCGCGGTATGCGGATGGTCGCCGGTGACCATGATGACCTTGATGCCGGCCTCGCGGCACTTGCGGATGGCCTCCGGCACTTCGGGCCGCGGCGGATCGGCCAGCCCGACCAGGCCGGCCAGCACCATGTCCTGCTCGCGCTCCGCATGGTTTTCGGGCTGCAATCCGCGCCAGGCCAGCAGCAATACGCGCAGCCCCTGGCCGGTCATGATGTCCTGGGCCGCCAGTATGCGTTTTTTCCATTTGTCATCCAGCGGCAGGATGCCGCTGTCGGTCTGGATCCGGGTGCAGCGCGGCAGCACCGTTTCCGGCGCACCCTTGCAGTAAAGTATGTTGCCGTCTTGGGCTTGATGCACCGTGGAAAGCCGTTTGCGGTCGGTGCCGAACGGAATTTCGTCGATTTTCGGATACGTTGGCAGTGCACCCAGCCCGGTCTGAGCCAACTCCACCAGCGCCACTTCCATCGGGTCGCCCAGCCAGGTACCGCTGCTTTGCTTGAGGTTGTGGCATAGCGCGGCATCTTCGAACAGGGCGCGATAAGCCGTGCCGGGCTGCGGATTGCCGGCCACGGCCGCTGCCGGCAGCAGTTCGCCGCCCAGCCATAGCATATGCGCTTGCATGCGGTTCTGGGTAAGGGTTCCGGTCTTGTCGGTGCATATCACGGTTGCCGCGCCCAATGCCTCGACCGACGGCAGGTGGCGGATCAGCGCATTGCGCCTGGCCATGCGCTGGGTCGCCATCGCCAACGATAACGTCACCGTCGGCAGCAGCCCTTCCGGTACGTTGGCGACGATGATGCCTATGCCGAACAGCAGGCATTCCCAGAACGGCAAGCCCATGGCGCGTCCGATCAGGAAGAAGATAGCGCCCAGCAGCGTCGCCAGCAGCGCCACCAGCCGGCTTAAGCGGACGATTTCCCGTTGCAGCGGTGACAGCGTGGCGCCGGTGGTCTGGGTGAGATGGGCGATCTTGCCGAATTCGGTATGCATGGCGGTGGCAAACACCAGCGCGCGGCCTTCGCCCGACACGATGGTGGTGCCCGCCAATAACACGTTGCGCGCATTGAGCAGGTCTTCCTCCGCAGAGGGCTGCGCGTTGCGGCTTTTGGGCAGCGATTCGCCGGTGACGGTGGCATTGTTGACCCGTAATGCAAAGGATTCCAGCAGCAGGCAGTCGGCCGGCACATTGTCGCCTTCCTGCAATAGCACGATGTCTCCCGGCACCAGGCCGGCGCTGGCCATCAGCCCCAGTCTTCCGTCGCGCATGGCCTTCACCTGTGGCGGCAATAGTTTCTGCAGGGCCGCGATGGCCTGCTCCGCGCGGTATTCCTGCCAGAACGAAAACAATCCGTTGATCAGGATGACGCCGAGGATGGCCCAGCCCAGCGTCGCCATGCCCTGGCCAGGGGCGTGATGTTCGGCGAAAAACGCCAGCCCGGCGGCAAGCCACAGGATCAGCGCAAAAAAATGCGTGAACTCCTTGGCGAAGCCCAGAGATAAGGGTTCGCGACGGATTTCGTCGACGCAGTTGGGGCCATATTCGGTCAACCGCCGCGCCGCTTCGACGGGTGCGAGCCCGCTGGGGGAGCTATTGAGACTGGCCAGCGCCTCTTCCGGTGTGAGCTGATGAATTTTCATGAACCGGTACGCGATTCCCGTTTTCCAGTAGAGGCTAATTAAACGGATATTAGCGCTTCAATGCTATTGTGTGTGGCGGGCTAAGCTAATCGGGTGACGTCTGTTAAAATATCCGCCATGTTTACCGGAATCGTTCAGGCCATAGGCCGTATCGAGCATGTCGCATCTTCAAGCGGCGACGTGCGTCTTATCATAGCCAGCGGGGCATTGGATATGCTGGACGTGGCGCAGGGCGACAGCATCGCCGTCAATGGCGTATGCCTGACGGTGGTCGAGCACGATGCGCAGGCGTTTCAGGCGCATGTGTCGGCAGAAACGCTGCGCTGCACCGCCGGGTTGAATGCCATCGGCGAGGTCAACCTGGAAAAAGCGTTGCGCCTGGCGGATCGGCTGGGAGGGCACCTGGTCAGCGGCCATGTCGACGGCATCGGCGAAGTGACGCGCTTCGATGCCGTGGGCGACTGCATGCTGCTGGCTATTCGCGCGCCGCATGCGCTTTCGCGTTACATTGCAATGAAAGGCTCGATCACGGTCAACGGCGTTAGCCTTACCGTCAACACCGTGTTGCGGGACGAATTTACCATCAACCTCATCCCCCACACGCTGGAGATGACGACGCTGAAGCAACTAAACGCGGGCGCCAAGGTCAATCTGGAAGTCGACCTGATTGCACGCTACGTCGACCGCATGCAGGAGTGGGAACAGGAAAACGTATGACCGTCAGCCCGATTGCCGAAATCGTCGAGGATATCCGCGTTGGCAAGATGGTGGTACTGGTGGACGAGGAAGACCGCGAGAATGAAGGCGACCTCGTATTCGGCGCGCAGTTCGTCACGCCCGAGCACATCAATTTCATGGCCAAGCACGGGCGCGGACTAATCTGCCTGACGCTGACCGAA